>CABUTL010000142.1 GCA_902494375.1 uncultured Collinsella sp. | reverse complement strand
CAGATAAAACCGACCAAAATAAACCTGTCCCTTTTTGGTCGGTTTCGGGGTGACAAGGGCTTGCACTTTAGCGTGCGACAGCGGATAATGCCGAACACTCGACAATACGCTTATTGCTCTTTCTATAGATTGAGGAGGCCCCTATGGCCATGGAATTCAAACGCAGGCTGCCGATCCCCATGGAGATCCGCGAGGAAATGCCGCTTTCTGCCGAGCTTACCGCCAAAAAGCAGGCATTTGACGCCGAGGTCGCCAAAGTCTTTACCGGCGAGGACGCACGCAAGGTGCTCATCATCGGCCCGTGCTCTGCCGACCGCGAGGATTCGGTGCTTGAGTACATGAACCGACTGGCCAAGACCGCCGAGGAGGTCAAGGACAAGCTCATCATCATTCCGCGCGTCTACACCAATAAGCCGCGCACCAAGGGCACCGGCTACAAGGGTCTTCTGCACAACCCCAACCCCGAGGCTCCCGACGACCTGCTCGAGGGCGTCAAGGCCATCCGCCACATGCACCTGCGCGTCATCGAGGAGACCGGCTTCTTTACCGCCGATGAGATGCTCTACCCGTCCAACTACCAATACCTCGTTGACCTGCTGAGCTATGTTGCCGTGGGCGCACGCTCGGTCGAGAACCAAGAGCATCGCCTGGTGTCGAGCGGCATTTCGGTACCCGTCGGCATGAAGAATCCCACTGCCGGCTCTACCACCGTTATGCTCAACTCCATTTACGCCGCCCAGGCGCACCAGAGCTTCATCTTCCGCAACTGGGAGGTCGAGTGCGACGGCAATCCGCTCGCACACGCCGTTATGCGTGGCTACATCGGTCTCGATGGGCGCACCTACCCCAACTACCACTACGAACACCTGGAACGCTTGGCCGAACGCTATACCGAGCATGCCGGCTATGCCAATCCGGCAGCGGTCATCGACTGCAACCATGACAACTCGGGCAAGCGTCCGCTGGAGCAGTATCGCATTTGCAAGGAGGTGCTCGACAGCTGCCGCCGCAACGAATCCATCTCCAAGCTGGTCAAGGGCTTTATGATCGAGTCCTACCTGGAGGACGGCAACCAGCCGGTCGACGGCGGCGTCTTTGGCAAGTCGATCACCGACCCGTGCCTGGGCTGGGAAAAGACCGACTACCTCATCCACGAGATCGCGGAACGTATTTAGCTACGCGGTTTTACCAAACCGCGTAACGGCTCGACGCTGCAAACCCGCCAGAACGGCAATCTGCCTTTCAACTTCGGCGGCATGATCAAAAGATCAATGCCGCCTCGTTTCAAGGCACCTTGCTCGCTCTGGCGGGTTTTCGCTGACGTTTTTCGACCTGCATTGTTGCCAGGGTTGGCACCAATGACTAATGCGATAGCTAGCTACGTCGGTCCGATTGATCGGCTGGGTTTCCGAGGTGCGGCAGATTCCCGCGAAAGAGGAGGGCATAGACCTTAAGGGTCATGCCCGACGATTGAAGGGCAAGGTGCCGTGCCTCGGGAAGACAGACAGTTACGCCGAGGGCTCCTGCTGCGTAATGCAGTGGATATTTCCGCCACCGAAGACGACCTGCTCGGACTGAACGCCGACGCACTTGTAGACGCCCTCGCCCCAGACCTCGTCGTAGATCTTCTGGAGCGTGTCAACGGCAAGCTGATCGTTCTCGTCGCCGTACTGCGGGACGATAACGCCGTGGTTGGTGACCAGGTAGTTCATGTAGGAGGCGATCAGCGGCTCGTTGGCAACGCGCGGCTCGGCGTTCTCGTCGGCGTCGATGGTGTCGCAGGAAGCCTGGTCCATGAACAGCGGGTTCACAGGCATGCAGAGCTTGTAGACCTTCATCTTGCGGCCCTTGGCGTCAACGGCGTTGGAAAGGGTCTCGTAGACAGCATGGCATTGCTCGTAGAACGGATACTCGGGATCGTCGGTCCAGATGCAGGCCATGACGCCCGGAGCGATGAACGTAGCGACATCATCGATGTGGCCGTTGGTCTCCTCGGGGTCGATGCCCTCCTTAACCCAGATGACCTTCTCGACACCCAGGTAATCCTTGAGGTGCTCGTCCATATAGGCGCGAAGTTCCTCACTCCAGGGCTCAAACTTCTTGTGGAACTTGGGCCAGATGGACTCGGGATCCTCTTCCTCCTCCAGAACCGCAGAGCAGGTGCGGCCCGGGGAAAGCAGGCACTGGTCGGTCACGACCACGGTGCCTTCGCCGTCGACGGTAATGGAGCCGCCCTCGAGGATCATGTCATCGGGACGATAGCGACGGCAGCCGGAAAGCTCAGCCATCTTAAGGGCAATCTGCTCGTCCTTGTCCCACGGGAAATAGAGGCCGTCGACGAGGCCGCCGTAGGCGTTGAAGTGCCAGTGGTTGGCGCGCTTATCGCCCTTGCCATTGATAACAAAAGTGGCAGCGGTGTCGCGGAACCAAGCGTCGTCGGTGGTCATCTCGATAACGGTGACGTTCTCGTCTTCCTCAAAGGCGGCCTTGCAGTTGGCGTAGTCGGCCTGGTTTGCGCACATGGTGACCGGGGTGAACTCGGCGATGGCGCGAGCGATGGCGGCATACTGCTTCTGAGCCGGCTTGGCGCCGTGGGCCCAGGTGTCGGTGCGGTGGGGCCAACCCATCCACACGCGATCCTGCGGAGCGAACTCAGCGGGCATAAAGAAGCCGTCGGCCTTAGGGGTGGACTCGGACTCGGTGATCGTACGCATAAGATTTCCTCCAAATCGAACGATCGCTTGCTGCGGGCGGGTTACCCTCAGCCTAAAACCAAGAGATGGTAGGCGCCCATTCCCCGGCAAAGGTCGGGGCGCCTGGCACCGGTTTTCACGGATGTCGCACCGGCAAGCGACGACGTAACCCGGTGCGCGGAGACAAAACGCACGAAGGATACGGAAGAGAGATTGGGGCGGGCGGTGGTTACCGGAGCAATAGCTCACACCCACCTCAGAGAAAGGTTAGCAAACCTGTTGCTTGGGCACGCCTCCGAAGAGGCTAGAGCGTCCCGAGTCGGGAGCGACAAGCCCGACGAAGCGTACGTTGGTACGCGAGGAAGGTTGGAGCCCCGAATCCGGGTGCTCTAGTCCTCCTCGGACTCCTCAGCGAGGCGCTGAGCAGCCAGCTCGGGAGTGAGACCCTTGTACTCGGTCTCGCGGCCCTTAGCACTGACGACGCGGACAACCTCGCCAATAAGCAAGAGCACGATGAAGATGACGATCATCGGGACCTTATCGCCAATCTCATCGACAGAGAACGGAATCAGCGTTGCAACGATAGCCAGAATCAGCTCAATGCAGGGAATAGCCAGCATGACCTTCATCATGGCGCCCTTAAACGGGAACGTAAAGATACGCTCACGGTTGGGGTCGTTCTTACGAAGGTTGAGGAATGCCGGGAACATCGGGATGTAGGTCAGCAGCAGGAAGACAACGGAGGTACCGAAGAGCATCCAGAAGACACCGTTGGAGATGGCGTCGATGGGAACCAGCTGCAGGCACAGCACCAGGGAGGCAACGATGGCGTTGACCAGGTTGGCGCCGTTGGGCATGTCGTCATCCGAGATCATCGAGGCGAAGACCTTGGGCATGTTGCCATGCTCGGCAGCATAGCGAGCGACGGAGTTGACGCCGAAGGACCAGGCAGCCATGTTGGCGAACAGCGTGATCAGGAAGGCGATGCAGATGACCTTAAAGATCATGGAATCGCCCACAATAGTCTGGACAGCGTAGATCATGCCGTAGTCGGGATCGATGGAATCGGCCGACACAGCAGCGCCGATGCCAAAGCCAGCGAACAAGTAGATCACGGCGATGGACAGGCCGCCGACGATGATAGCCTTGGGGATATCGCGAGCGGGATCGGCCATATCGTCGGTCATGGTGCAGATGACCTCGAAGCCCATGAAGTTAAAGATGATGATCGACAGGTAGCCAAGCGCGTTGGTGTTGGTGAGCTCGGGCAAGAAGGTGGCAGCGGACATATCGTTCGCAAAGCCGTTCTCCATGGCGTACCAGATGCCCAAAGCGCCGACGATAACGGCAACGGCAACCTTGATGATGGCGCCGCCGTTCAGGACCCACTCGGAGTCGGCAGCCTTGGAGCGACCCATAAGATAGACGATCCACACAAAGGCAAGGTCGATACCAATCTTGGCAATCAGATTGAACTCGACGCCAAAGACCATGCCCAAAATGTCCGGGAACATAGTGGCCAGCGAGGCAATCCACAGCGGGTAGTTAACCCAGTAGTAGTACGAAATGCGGGCGCCCCACTTGTCGCCCAGGCCATCGCGTACCCAGTCGTAAATGCCACCCTCACCGTCATAGGTAGTGCCGAGCTCGGCAACGACCATGCCATAAGGGAGCAGGAAGGTCAGAATCAGGAAGATCCACCAGAAGAACTGCTGGTTGCCAATGGCAGCAGCAGGTGCGGCGGCCTCGCAAACGAAGACGACGCAGATGATGGTCGAGATGACCGTCAAGAAGGAAAGCTTTTTCTTTCCGTCGCTCATGATGAGCTCCTTCGCTCAGTCTTGGACAAATCGAGGTCCTTAAGATATTAAGGCAATTGCCGGGCCTCGGTGAGCGGGCGACAGGAGACGAGCATCCGCCGCCCGCAAGCGTGCTTCTACGATGAAGTTACGCGGTTTTGCCAAACCGCGTAACGGCTTGACGCTGCAAACGCCCCTAAGCGGCAATCTGACGTTCAATCGTCGGTCGCGTACCGAAGTACGCTTCCCTCCTCTTTCACGTCACCTTGCTCGCT
>CABUTL010000141.1 GCA_902494375.1 uncultured Collinsella sp. | reverse complement strand
CCGCCATCATCGTCACGCTCATCAACGCCGCATGCCTGGTCACCAACACGCTGTTGCCGTTGCTGCTGCAAACCTCGCTTGGCGCTTCGGCCTTCGAAACCGGCATGGCCATGCTTCCCCCCGCGGCGGTGGGCATCATCATCAGCCCTATCTCCGGCGTGGTGTTCGACAAGTTCGGTCCGCGTGCCATCTCGATCGTCGGCCTGGCCCTCATGACCGGCGCCCTGTTCCTGCTCTCGCTTTCGACGGTAAACACGCCCATCTTGGTGGTTGCGCTGTTCTGCATGCTGCAGTCCGCCGGCCAGTCGCTCGCGAACATGCCGGTGAACACATGGGGTGTCAATGCCTTGAAAAATGACATGATCGCCCACGGCAACGCCATCGCGAACACCGGCCGCCAGGTCGCCGGCGGTTTGTGCACGGCGCTCATCATCACGGTCATGACAAGCGTCACCGCGTCGGCCGGCGTCGATGCGAGCATCCAAGTAGCCACCGCCGTGGGCGCGGGCGTCGCTTACAAGGTGTGCGCGGCAATCGGCCTCGTTTCCCTTATCTGCGCCATATTCAGCGTGCGCACCAAGAAAACCGCACCGAAAACGAAGGAGGCATAAGCGATGTCCGAGATTCTGTCCGAGCGCATCCCGCTCGAGCTCGAGGGGACGCCCGTTTCGAGCATCATGATTGAAGAGCCGTTCACCTGCACGCAGGATTGCACGATTTCCGACGTGGTGCGCATGCTCGCCGAGAACGAGGTGAGCAGCATGCCCATAATCGATGAGCGCAACCACGTGGTCGGGTTCATCTCCGACGGCGATGTCATGGGCGCCATCGCGCAACATCGCGCCCACACCATTTTCACGGGCGGCGACGCGTCCATGCTGTACTTCGACGATCAGAGCCTTGAGCAGCGCATCGAAGACCTGAAGGATCGCTGCGTCATGGATTTCGCGACGCGCCAGGTAGTGTGTGCCCGTCCCGAGCAGAGCATCGCCCGCGTCGCCGCGCTGCTGGCGAAGAAGAAGTTCAAGAAGCTTCCTGTGGTTGATGACGAGGGCAAACTCGTGGGGGTCATCCGCCGCTCCGCCATCACCAAATACATCTTCGGCATCCTTTTCCAATAGGGGCAGGTCGCACTTGAGGCGAACATCTCGAGGCATCGAGCCAGCAACTGGACCAGACAACCTTGACACGCACGCGCTTTCCCTCGATGCTTCGGTAAGTGAGGAACTCGAACCTCACGCATGGTCTTGACTCAAGAAGGCCCGGAAATTTTTTAGTATCTCGTTCTCGCGCTCGAGCTCCTCGACCTTCTTCTTGAGCTTCACGATCTCGTAGTCCTTGTTGATCTTCGGGGAGCCGTTTCCGGGGAACGCGCCGTCTCCCATCTCCTCGTATTCGCGGGCCCATCTTCTCAGCGTCGAATCCTTTATACCGAGTTCCTCCGATAGGCCTTTGACCGTCATTTCCCCGGACAGGACCACCTTTGCCGCCGAGACCTTGAACTGCCTGTCGTATCGCTTTCTTCTTTGGGTCATCTTGAACACCTTTCGCTCTTAACTAGGTGTCCAATTCATCATACCCACTCCATGATGGTCCTTAAAAGAAAGTCCAGTTTATCCTTCCCACTCCAGTAGGCCGCTAATTAGCCCGTCCAAGAATTGGGATGCAGTTCAATACGAGCTCGGGGCTCTTTTCGTCTAGATTGGGGACGCATGGCCGGACGAAAACAATTTGCGTCTGGTAATAAGCGTACGAAAGCGCAATTTACGTCTTAATTCCGTACGCAAATCAAGACGAAAATCGTTTACGTCTGCTTTAAATCCGTACGAAAACGGTTTTCGTCTTGCAGGGCAGTTGCCGTTTCTACAGTTCAACTTCCAGTTCGGCTTTGTGCTCGTAGAGGTAGTCGCGCATGTAGGGGATGGCAAATGAGACCTTGCCGTACGAGGGAGCCTCGATAATCGATTCTCTTAACAGGCGGCTGCGGACGGAACTCACCTGTTGAGGCGTTTTGTTTAGGGCATCGGCAACCATGCTGGTCGAGCTCGTCTGCCCCAAAGATGCCATGCTCAGCAGATAAGCGATGCACGTGGGCGGAATGCGCTGTAGCGCGGGCTCAATCACCATGGCACAGAAGCGTTCGCGTGCCGTTGCAATGCCGCGCTCGGCTTCTTCTTCTCCAATAATCGGTGTATGTGCGCGTCTTGCCAACTGCCATGCGTAGTATCCAACGAGTTGGATCATGAAAGGATAACCTTGCGTTGCCTCGGCAAGTTGGCCGGCAATACCTGGCTGCAACTCCATGCCAGACGCTTCAATGGTTTCCTCGAGGGAGTACGACACTTCGGTTACTGCCACAGCCTTCAGGTCAAAGGGGAGGGCACGGCGCAAAAACGTAAGTGTCTTTCCGTTGATGATGCTTTCAATCTTCGAAGGAAGCCCCGCAAAAACAAAGGCGATATCAAGGTCTTCGCCGATAACCTGCTGAATCGCAATGGAGAGCGTTCGGACCTCATCGAGCTCTGCGTCTTGAACCTCGTCGAGAGTGATGAGCAGGCCATTTCCATTCTTGGATATTGTCTGTCTCATGGCGTCGCGTAGCGATGGGCCGATTCGCTCAATATCTATGCTGCCGATGGATATGCCAGCTACGGTGGGCTCAAATCTGGCGTGTTTGGCCTGGAATTTGGGCTGCAGCTGTTCGAGAATGCGCTGGCAAAGTCCCTCGGTTGCGACCTCTTTTATGACCGTCCAGCCACGGCTTTGCGCCAAACGTGAGCACTCGTCAAGGAGGACCGTCTTGCCCGTTCCACGGACGCCGGCTATGCGCATTAGGCGCCCAGGGGCACCAGGCCCGTTGGTGAGGCCCTCATTGAATTCTTCGAGCACATCTTCGCGGCCGATAATCGTGGGAGGTGTTTTACCTGCTGTGGGCTTAAAAGGGTTTGTTTGCATGTGAGCCACCTTTGCTCAAGATATAGCAAGATATAGCAAAGTATAGTGAGATATAGCAAAGTAAGCGCTACTCGCGGGTTCTTACGGTGGTGCTATTTTCCGAATGCCGCGCGGATAAAGCGCTGGGCGAACAGCTTGTTGGCGACGTTGATGACATGGCCAAGGAACAGTGCCGAGATGGCGGTCGTGACGCCAAAGCCGCCCAGGTTGTACATAAAGATCAGCGACAACGCGAGCGAGGCGGCGACATGTGAGCAGTCAAACACGACTTTTACGTCACCAAAGCGGCGTTTAAGCTTTTCGGCAATGACTTGCACCAAGCCGTCGGGCGCGTTGGGGACAACGCCCATGTTGACGACGAGACTTACGCCAAATGCGGTGACAGCGAGGGAGAGCAGCATGGTCGCAATCTGTGTGGGGAGTGCCGTGGGATGCAGTGGGTTGACCGCCATGAAGAGGTCGGTCAAGCCGCCAATCAGCGTTGAGAAGAACAACTCGAGCAGGATGCGCGGCTGGAACTCGCTTCGCAAGATGGCTAATTGCGCCACGATGTAGGCGACGTAGGTTGCGGTGATCCAAAAGCCGAGCGTCTTGCCAGTGAGCATGGATAGGGTTGTGGCAAAGCACGTGAGCGCGGCGACGCCCAGGCCGGATGCCGTCTGGAGACTCATACCGAGTGCCAGTACTGCAACGCCCACAAGATACATCAGCATTCTGATGACGGTATGGCACCAGTCGATGTTCTCGCCATGCATGATGATGAGCGGTCGCATGTTGCTACCCGTCCTTTCGGTTGTGTGAAAAAGCTGACCCGGGCCGGCAAAAGAGGGTTATCGGAGGCACTGCTGCAAAAGCAGAAAAGCCGGCCCCACGGTCAGTCGTCTAGGAAGTGTCTCGCTGTGCCGGAATGGGACTAAAGGTCCAACGAGACGGGAAGAAAGCAAATGGCATTGCGTGGGCGATAAGATGCCAAGATGGTAGGGTGTGTCTTAGCATCCTATTGCCCACGCTCAACGAAATCGGTTTCGTTTGAGCCTAAGTATACGCACGGGATTTTATTTGCGAAGAGAAAAACAATAAAAAGGTGAACGTTCACCTAATCGCAACAACTCGTTGGCTGTAGTTGCGGTGGAATAGTTCCTGTTTTTGCTGCTGAAGGCCTTGAACAGGAACTATTCCACCGCAACTTATGAGGGGGCGGGGGATGCGATAGTATTGCATGGTGGTATTCGACTAACCGAGGACTTATCCGAGGGCTTTATGGAACAGCACCAGCATTATCAGAGCCTGCAAGATCAGGCGTACAACGCATTGCGGTCCAAGATCATCTACGCCGAGCTCAGGCCCGGCACGCGCCTTTCGGCGATTGGTCTGGAAAAGGAGACGGGAATCGGGCGCACGCCCATTCGCGAATCCTTTGTGCGCCTGCGTGAGCAGGAGCTGGTGGAAACGCGTCCCAAAAGCGGCACCTACGTCTCGAAAATCAGCATGGAACGCGCCGAAAACGCCTGCTTTTTGCGCGAGAAGCTCGAGAGAAGCGTGCTTATTAAATGCTGTTCGGCCGCCTCGCCCGAGCAAAAGCAGCGGCTTGAGCAGATTCTTACCGAGTCCGAGTCGCTCGACCATGGCGAAACGCGCCGTTTCTTTGACCTGGATAACCTGTTCCATGAGACATGTTTTGAGATTGCCGGTCGTCACATGTTGTGGGATTGGATGAAGAGCATCAACACGCATTTTGAGCGATACAACTGGTTGCGTATGGTGTCACAGGATCTGGATTGGGAGCCGATTCGTCGGCAGCATCGCCGGATT
>CABUTL010000140.1 GCA_902494375.1 uncultured Collinsella sp. | reverse complement strand
CGTCGCCCAGAGCGTGCTTGCCGGCTCCGCCGTCACAGCCACCTCGGGCGTGTCTCTCGTGAACGAGATTTCCGGTGCCGCCACCTCCACCCCCGCGATCGCCATCGCGCTCGTGGTCCTCACCGGCCTCGCGTTCGCGTTGAGGTCCTGCCTCGGCGCCAAGGCCCCCGCTAAGAAGACCGACCCTTGGGCGTGCGGCTACGAGCCCAACGAGCACATGCCCGTCGTCGCCACGAGCTTCGCGTCCGACGTCGAACTCTTCATGGGCCCGCTCTACACCCTGCGCGAGGTATGCACCAAGATCTGCTGGTCCATCGCGCACGTGTTCCAGAAGCTCACCGGTGTCGCCCAGGGCGTCGAGCCCCTGTCCGACCGTTTCCTGGTCGATGCACCGAGCGAGGGTGCCGACAAGCTGGCCGGCCTCGCCTCCAAGATCGAGGGCGGCAACTACTCCGTATACATCTGCTACATCGTCGCGGCGCTCGTGGTCTTCCTCGTGCTCGCCGTGGTCATGGTCTAGAGAGGGGAGAGGATATTATGAACATCGTTCTTGCGATGGCGCAGGGCCTCGTGGTCATGCTGGTCGCGCCCTTCTTCTCCGGCCTCGCCCGTGTGATTCGCGCGAAGATGCACAATCGCCGCGGTCCGTCCATCCTTCAGGATTACCGGGACCTCGCGAAGCTCATGGCGCGTCCCGAGTCCGTGAGTTCCGACTCGAGCTTCGTGCTGCGCATCATGCCGCCGCTGTTCCTCGCGGTGTCGTTTATGCTCGCCATGGGCCTGCCCATGTTCACGCTCCAGAGCCCCATGCCCGTCTTTGGTGACGCCATCACCATCATGTACGCGCTCGCGCTGTCCCGCTTCTTCTTCGCGCTGTCCGGCGTGGATTCCTCCAACGCCTACGCGGGCTTCGGCGGTATCCGCGAGCTCCTCATGAGCGTGCTCATCGAGCCGTCCATGCTCATCGCGCTGTTTACCGTCGCCATCGTGTGCGGCTCCACGGACATTGCGACCATGGGTCAGCACATCGTTACGGGCAACGTCTCGAGCGTCGTCGCCGTCATCCTCGCCGGCGTCGCCTTCGCGGCCGCCTGCTATATGGAGCTCGGCAAGCTTCCGTTCGATCAGGCCGAAGCCGAGCAGGAGCTCCAGGAGGGCCCGCTCGCCGAGCTCTCCGGCCCGTCCCTGGCCATGATGAAGCTCGCCATGGGCATGAAGCAGGTCGTGGTCGTCGCTTGGTTCACCTCCATCTTCATCCCTTGGGGAGAGCCCGCGACCATCGGCGTCACCGCTCTCGTGGGCGCCGTCGTCTTCCTTGTCAAGTGCCTGGTCGATTTCGTTGTCTGCGGCGTGCTCGAGAACTCCGTTTCCCGTTCGCGCTTCAAGGTGCTCGGTAACCAGACCTGGGCCGTCGTCGGCATCGCGGTCCTCGCGTTCGTCTTCGTCGTCGTAGGCGTGTAGGGAGAAGGGAGAAACTATGTCAATCGAATCGAGCTTGTCCCTCTTTGCCATGGTGGCGATCGCCGTCCCCATGCTGGGCTCCCTGCTCATCGTCATGCTGCCGCGTCCCTACGCTAAATGGATCTGCGCCTTTGCCGGCGGCATCGCCACGGTCGCTTCCGTTGGCTTGGCCGCGACGTTTGCCGGAAACGGCATGAACGCGGTCGATGTAACCTGGGCGAGTATGGGCCAGACCTTGGTCATGGGCTTCATATTCGACCGGATGAGCACGCTGCTCGCACCCGCGTTCGTCGCTATCGGCCTGCTCGTCGTCATCTATTCGTTCCCGTACATGAGCGATAAGAACAAGGAGCATCCCGACGCGCCCCGTCGCCGCTTCTACGTGTACTTCTCCACGTTCATCGGCGCCATGGCCGGTCTCGCCTACAGCTCCACCATCGTCGGCCAGCTCGTTTTCTTCGAGATCACCGGCGTGTGCTCCTGGGGCCTCATCAGCTACTACATGACGCCCACGGCCAAGAAGGCCGGTATGAAGGCGCTCATCATCACCCATATCGGCGCTCTGGGACTCTACATCGGCGCGGCCTTCCTGTTCGCCGGAACCGGCACGTTCGCGCTGAGCGCGATCTCCCAGCTCGATTCCGGTATGAAGACCGTCGTGCTGCTGCTCATCCTGTTCGCCGCTTGGGCCAAGTCCGCCCAGTTCCCGCTCTACATGTGGCTGCCCTCCGCAATGGAGGCCCCCACGCCCGTTTCCGCCTACCTCCATGGCGCGTCCATGGTGAAGGTCGGCGTGTGCGTGTTCGCCCGCGCTCTTGCGAGTGCCGGCGATATCCCCGAGATCGTCGGTTGGGTCGCCATCATCGACGCCGTCGTGACCATGCTCTTCGGCTTCCTCATGTACCTGCCCCAGAAGGATATGAAGCGCCTGCTCGCCTTCTCGACGATCGCGCAGCTCGCCTACGTGTTCTTCGGCCTGGGCCTCTCCGTGTTCGGAAGCCAGATGGCGTTCAACGGCGCCGTCGAGCACATCTTCAACCACGCGTTCACCAAGACCCTGTTCTTCCTCATCGCCGGCTCCCTCAGCTTCACGCTGGGAACCCGTATGTTGCCCAAGATCCAGGGCCTCATGAAGAAGTACCCGGTCACGGGCGTGGGCTTCGCGGTCGCCGCGACCGCTATCGCCGGCGTGCCCCCCATGAGCACGTTCTTCTCCAAGTTCCAGATTATTTCCGGTGGCTTCGCGGTTGGTGCTTCCAACACGGTCATCTTCGTCCTCGTGTGCGTCATGGTCGTCGAGACCGTCGCCACCTTCGCATGGTTCCTGCGTTGGATGGGTAAGGTCCTGCCCGGTGAGCCGAGCGAGACCGTGGCCGCCGGCCAGCCCCTTCCGCGCGCCATGGCGTTCGTGTTCGTCGTCCTCATGATCATGGTCGCCGCCGCCGGTCCTCTGTCCTCTAGTTGGATGGGTTAGGAGGTAGGACATGGGTTATTCGTTAGTCAATATCCTGGGCGGTCTTCTGATCGTGACCTCCACCATGGTGGTCGTCTCGAAGACCATCCCGTCCGCCATTAAGTGGTACGCGATCCAGTCGGTTGTCCTGGTGGGCGTGCTGCTCACCCTGGGCCTCACCACCGGTGCCACCGAGCTTCTCATGTGGGCCGCGTCGGCCTTCGTCACCAAGGTGATCCTCGTTCCGTTCATTCTCAACCGTGCCTACAAAAAGATGGGTTCGCCTGCCGATAGCACGCTGACCTCCTCCATCAAGCCGGCCTGGACCATCATCCTCACCGGTCTGGAGGTGGCCATCTGCTTCGCGGTGGTCACGCGCCTGAGCCTGCCCACCGCTGAGGTGGCTACTCCGGCCCTCGCCATCAGCTTCGCGCACTTCTTCGTCGGCCTCACGTGCATCATCTCCCAGCGCAACATCCTCAAGCAAATCTTCGGGTACTGCCTTATGGAGAACGGTAGCCACGTGACGCTCGCCCTGCTCGCGCCCACGGCCCCCGAGATCATCGAGATCGGCATCGCCACCGACGCCATTTTCGCCGTCATCATCATGTCCGCCGTCGTCGTGAGGATCTGGAACGACACCAAGTCGCTCGACTCCCACGACCTGACCGAATTGAAGGGGTAGGCCATGGATGTTTCAATGCTGACGGTCGCCCTGCTCGCTTGTCCCCTCGTGTTCTCCCTGATTATGGCTGCGCTCCCCAAGACGACGTCCTACAGCGTCTTTGCGGGGCTCAACACCATCTCCGTCGCGGCGACCCTCGTCCTTTCGGTCGTCACCGCGGGAACCATGCTCTCGAGCGGGCAGAATATCGACGCTTTGGGCCTGTGGCTCCATCTCGATTCGCTCTCGTCGATCTTCGTCCTTCTGGTAGGCATCATCGGGTTCATCACCGGCGTGTACTCCATCTCCTATATCAAGATCGATATCGAGGAGAAGACCATGCCGGCCGAGCGCACCAAGCAGTACTACGCGCTGTTTAGCCTGTTCGTTTTCACGATGCTGCTCGCCTGCCTGTCCAACAACATCATCCTCACCTGGGCGGCGGTCGAGGCCACCACGTTGTCGACCGTGTTCCTCGTGGGCATCTACAAGAACAAGCAGGCGCTCGAGGCGTCTTGGAAGTACGCGATGGTCTGCACCGCCGGCGTGGCCTTCGGCCTGTTCGGCACGCTGCTCATCTACGCGAACGCCGCCGATATCATGCCCAACGCGCATGAGGCAGCCTTCCTCACCTCCATCATGCCCTACGCCGACCAGTTCGACCCGATGCTCGTGCGCCTCGCGTTCGCGTTCATCGTCATCGGCTTCGGCACCAAGGCGGGCCTGTTCCCCATGCACACTTGGCTGCCCGACGCGCACTCCCAGGCTCCGAGCCCGGTCTCCGCGCTGCTCTCGGGCGTGCTGCTCAAGTGCGCCATGCTGGTGATCATCCGCTTCTACTCCCTGTCCATCATCACGGTGGGCGACACCTATCCGCGTACGCTCCTGCTCATCCTGGGCACGCTGTCCATCCTGGTGGCCGCCCTGTGCATCTTTAAGCAGGACGATATCAAGCGCCGCTTCGCGTACTCCTCCGTCGACAACGTCGGCGTGGTCGCGCTGTGCCTGGGTATCGGTGGTCCGCTCGGTATCGCCGCCTGCCTGCTGCACTGCATCTTCCACGGTTTCACGAAGGCGCTCGCCTTCTGCATGGCCGGTAACATCCAGCACATCTACCACACCCGCGACCTGAACAAGATCAAGGGCGTCGTCGAGATCGCTCCCGTCACGGCAGCGCTCACCATCATCGCCCTGCTCGCGCTCG
>CABUTL010000139.1 GCA_902494375.1 uncultured Collinsella sp. | reverse complement strand
TTGCCGCAGGCAATGGCACAACGCAAATGCTCGACACGATAAACCAAGAACCGCCATGCGCTACAATGGTCCTGTCGATGGGCAACGTCGTCAGTCGAGACGCGACCGCGCTCCACACCCCTCCGTCTACTCGGTGTGTTCCCGCCTCCTCCCCGAGGCGGGATGTCGGCATTTTTCATGCACTGACAACCCAATAGCCTGTGGACAGCCCGGGCAGCATTGCGCACGGGCAGCATCGTGCACCTCAGCAGCAAATGCAAAAGGGACCCGTCCATTGCGGACGGATCCCTTAAAACAAGTGATCGTCAAACCGATTTACTCGGCGTCGGTCGACTCGTCCTTCTTCTCGGAAGGCAGCGGGGTAACCTCGATCTCGACGCCCAGAGTCTCAGCAGCGGACTTCATGGACAGGGAGATACGACGACGGTCGAGGTCGATCTCCATGACCTTGACCTGAACCTTGTCGCCCACGTGGGTGACCTGAGAAGGCTGGTCGACGTGCTTGTTGGCCATCTCGGAGATGTGCACCAGGCCCTCGATGCCCTCGCCCAGGTCGACGAAAGCGCCGAACGGGACAAGCTTGGTCACAGTGCCCTCGACGATAGCGCCGACGGGGTACTTCTTGACCAGTGCGCGCCACGGATCCTCGGTGGTCTGCTTGAGACCCAGGGAGATGCGCTCGCGGTTGAGATCGACGTCGAGAACCTCGACCTCGACCTCCTGGCCGACCTTGACAACCTCGGAAGGATGGTTGACGTGGTTCCAGGAGAGCTCGGAGATGTGGATGAGGCCGTCGATACCGCCGAGGTCGACGAAGGCGCCGAAGTCGACGATGGAGGAAACGGTGCCCTGGAGACGCATGCCAGACTTGAGCTTGGACAGGATCTCGGAGCGCTCGGCCTTACGGGACTCCTCGAGCACGACGCGACGGGAGAGAACGACGTTGTTGCGGTTGCGGTCCATCTCGATGACGCGGGCCTCGATGCGGGTGCCCATGTAGGAGGTGAGGTCCTTGACACGACGGAGGTCGACGAGGGAAGCTGGCAGGAAGCCACGCAGGCCGATGTCGAGGATCAGGCCGCCCTTGACAACCTCGATAACCTCGCCCTCGACGTTCTCGCCGGAGTTGAACTTCTCCTCGATGCGGTTCCAAGCACGCTCGTACTCGGCACGCTTCTTGGACAGGACCAGACGACCGTCCTTGTCCTCCTTCTGGAGAACCAGAGCCTCGATGGGATCACCGAGTGCAACGATGTCTGCAGGGTTAGCGTCCTTGCGGATGGACAGCTCGCGGACCGGGATAACGCCCTCGGACTTGAATCCGATGTCAACGAGCACCTCGTCATGCTCGATCTTAACGACAGTGCCGTTAACGAGATCGCCCTCATCAAAGTCGGTAATCGTACCGTCGATGAGGTTGTTCATCTCCTCCTCATTGACATCGTCAAGAGAGAAAATGGACGAGTTCTGAATCTCACTCAAAGGTGGACCCCTTTCGAACTACGGGGCCCCGATTGCTAGGACCTACAGAAGGGTGCGACAAGCACACAACGTTTAGGAACACTCGGGAGCCGACAGATACTAATGTGACGCTTATGCAATCACGTTCGTATAGGTTACGGGGAAATGAGTTCGATTTCAAGCGTGAACTGCGATTTTTTACTCGTGTGGAGACTTTTTCGTAATCTTATGAACACACGTCTCCGCAACTTGACGATAACCAGCCAGGCATTTGGCTTTGGGGTAAAGTATCCGGAGCCAACGATTCTGGAACGATTTATCGAGAAAGGTGCCCGCGTGCTCAAAGCAGTCGTTTTCGATATGGACGAAACGCTTCTCAGCATCAACCTCAACGCGTTTATCCTTCGCTATTTTAAGGATGTCTCATCGATGCTCGCTGATATCGGGCGCCGCAGCCGCGGTGGCACGATGGCACGCCTCGGCACCATCCTGGTCGATCTCAACGCCAATCGTCGCAGCGGCACGGACAATCGCACCAATCTTGAGTTTTACCGCACCGAGGTCGAGCGCAGGTGCGGTATCTGCCTGTCCGACCCCATCATCTACGAGGCGTTTACCTACTACGAGCGCGAAGTTCTTCCGCACAAGAACGACGATATCATCAACGCCCACGCCATGCCAGGCGCACACGCCGCGCTCCAGGCCGTACAGGACGCAGGGCTGCGTTGCGCGCTCTTTACCAAC
Organism: uncultured Collinsella sp.; assembly: GCA_902494375.1. GTDB lineage: Bacteria > Actinomycetota > Coriobacteriia > Coriobacteriales > Coriobacteriaceae > Collinsella. The sequence continues at coordinate 2,600 of CABUTL010000139.1, read as the reverse complement.
CCCAGCTTTCCCCAGGGGGCCATCGAGTGCCGCATGGGTTGGGGCGACCTGGCCGACGCTCCCTTTGAGCTCGTCACGCACATGGGAAACGCCACCCGCTGCAAGCCCGATGCCACCTACTATCTAGAGCAGCTTCAGGTGATGGGGCTCGAGCCACACGAGGTCCTTATGGTGGGCAACGATCCCAAACGCGACTTCCCCAGCCCCGCTTGCGGCATCCAAACCGCCTTTGTGGGCCAGGGCAAGCCCAGCCGAGCCACTTGGCGCGGAACCATGGAAGACTTCGCCCGCGACTTTAACGCCGTAATCGAGGCCTTCTACGAGCACCAAATAGCCGACGAACTATCGTAGGCGCCAGAACATCTAGCGCAGTTGCGGTGAGATAGTTCCTGTTTGCCCCTCACCCGGGTAATTTTAGGAACTATCTCACCGCAACTTAATATCTAGCACACCTGGGTTTTGCCGATCATGATGTTGAGGATCTCGACGTCGGTGTCCTTCATGCCCACGCGGCCCACGTAGCCCATGCTGGCGATTGTCTGCTCAACGGTATCTTGGATCAGGCCCTCGCCGGCGCGGAAGCCGCGACCTTGCATAGCCATATCGTGGCCCAGAATCGCCGCATCGACGGCAGCCGAGATCTTGGCGGCACAGCTCGCCTTGGCGCCGTCGCACACGATGCCGCCCACGTTACCGAGCGTATTCGAGACCGTCGCGCCAATCTGCTCGCGCGTGCCACCGCACAGCCAGGTAATCGCAGCGCCGGCGCCGCACGCGGCGCAAATAGCACCGCAAAACGCCGAGAGCGCACCAATATAGCTCTTGATATGCACGGCGATAAGATCGGACAGCATCACGGCGCGCACCAGGCGCTCGTGGTCGCAACGCAGGTACTCGGCATACTCCATGACGGGCAATGCGCAGGTAATGCCCTGATTGCCCGAGCCGCACACAATGGCGACCGGCAGCGCGCAACCGTTCATGCGGGCGTCGGACCCGGCGGCCGCACGGGCACGGGCACGGCAGGCGACGTCATCGGCACGAGCACCCAGCAGCGTACGGCCCACCTCGGCGCCCCAAGCGTGCGCGAGGCCCTCAGCACTGATCGCGCCATTCAGCTCAATCTGACGCTCAACGGCAGCGCGGGCGTCCTCAATGTCACCGTCCTCGATAAAGTCGATGATGGACTCAATGCTCATAGGGGTATCGGCCTTATCCGCCGCACGCTCGGCCACCACGCGCTCGGCGCAGGCGGCACACTCCCCCGCCGACTTGCCGCATACCGGAATACCATCGAGCGTATGGCACGTGACATTAGTGTGGTGATCGGTAATCTCGACGACCGCGGTATGGCCCCCGGCCGTCGCAGTCACCTTGATGTAGAGGTTGGGCACACCTTCGACAAGCGACACATCGCAGTAGCCGGCGTCGGCGAGGAGCTCGGCCACGCGAGCGCGGTCTTCATCGTTAACGCTCTCGAGCACCTCGAGTGCGCTCTTAGCGTCGCCGCCCACGGCACCCAGCACGGCCGCGGCCTCAATACCGTGCATACCGCCCGAGTTGGGCACGGTCACGCTCTTGACGTTCTTGATGATGTTGCCCGAGCAGGCAACATCCATATGCTCGGGCTCGCAACCGAGCGTCTGGCTCGCCAGCGCCGCTGCATAGGCAACGGCAATGGGCTCGGTACAGCCGAGCGCGCAGACAAGCTCGCGGTTCAAAACATCGCAGAACGCGGCATCACGAAGGGAATCGGCAGGCATAGGTATCTCCTACTTGTATAACGGGCTGGGCTCTCAATAATAATTAGCTCTTTTATTTGATAACAATGCATCAAAAACCGCAACCATGGTTCCGGCAGACGGCGCTCAAGCGCAAACTGACGACATTCATTCACGAGAAGCCAGTCTTGTTGCCTGCTAAAGCGTTTGACCAAAAAACGCCCAAGCGTTTACACAAAAGTCGCGCTATCATGCAGTCGAACGCGGTAAAACCTTTAGCAATCTCGCCGCACAGACCAGAGAGGAACTATCCATGAAGATCGGTATCGGTAACGACCACGCCGCCGTCGAGCTCAAGAACATCATCTCCGAGCACCTGAAGGAGCGCGGCTGCGAGGTCGTGAACTTTGGCACCGACACCTCCGAGAGCTTTGACTACCCCATCGCCGGCTACAAGGTGGGCAAGGCAGTAGCCAACGGCGACGTCGATCTAGGCATCCTGATCTGTGGCACCGGCGTCGGTATCAGCCTGGCTGCCAACAAGGTCGAGGGCGTACGCGCCGTCGTGTGCTCCGAGCCCTTCAGCGCCAAGCTCTCCCGCATGCACAACAATACCAACGTGCTCGCTTTTGGCGCCCGCGTCGTGGGCTCCGAGCTCGCCAAGATGATCGTCGACGAGTGGCTCGACGCCGAGTTTGAGGGTGGTCGTCACGAGCATCGCGTTAACCTCCTCAACGAGATCGATCACACGCGCGCCCTTAAGATCGTCGACGAAGCCTAAACTATTCAGTGCCACAAGCTAACAGCAGGGGCCCGCTCGGAACACATGTCCGAGCGGGCCCCTGCATAGATTTTGGAATAAAAGGGCGCCGCGGATGG
>CABUTL010000138.1 GCA_902494375.1 uncultured Collinsella sp. | reverse complement strand
CGCGGCGATTTCGCGCTCGCGCGTTTTCTCACTTGCCATATCCGCACTCACCTGAATCAGGCTATAAGCCCGCATGAGAAGCGCATCCCCAGCCACAAAGTCCACCTCATGGCTTTTGCTCTTCTCTTTGATTAGCAGGCGGCAGACCGAGCCGGTCCTCACCGCGGGAGTCCTTCTTCTTAGCGCATTGAACACTGCGGTCTCGAGCCTCTGGCCCTGGTCCAATGCCGATGCGGGAGAGAATGCTCCAAACATCGCAGGGTCGACAGCGTAGACCTTAGACGCAGACCGCATGTTATTTGCCAGTGAACGCGTGAACTCCGGCACAGAAAATAACAGGTAGGCGTCCTCATAATACTCAAGTAAGTCGCTGAGCGAATTACGACTGACGGGTATCTGTCTGCTCTTGAACTCGTTGTACGCTTTGTTCACTGACAGCTCTCGTCCCGAAGATGCCATACACCGCGTCAAGAACAGCGATGCCAGGCGAGGGTTCTTGACGTCGTAACGTTCAACGACGTCCATGGCGACCGTTCGCGAAGCATATTCCTGTAGCAGCTGAATCGCGTCTGCAGGCGTCTGCTCAAGTGTCGCGATGAATCCCCCTCGTTCAAGATACCCGATCAGATGATGTCGAAGCAGCGCTGCATCGCTCGGGGAAAAGGTCGCATCTGACTCGAGAACGCTCCCCGTCTTATATCGAACGTATTCCGAAAAACTCAACGGAAAAAGCTCTCGCACAAGAGAACGACCCCTGAACTCGCTCTTAAGTTCTGAGGACAGCATCTTAGAAGAAGATCCCGTCACATAGACGGTCGCTTTCTCCGTATCGACTACACGCCGCAGAAACGCACCCCATTCGGGAATTTCCTGGATCTCGTCAAAGAAAATGTAAGCGCCCTCGGTTCGAGCAACAGGATACAGCGCATAGAACGTGTCGAGCACGTCCGCCAGCAGCGATGGCTCATACGGGCGCAAGCGCTCATCCTCAAAATTGAAGTAAAGCATCCGGTCAAGCTCGACGCCCCGGCTCTGAAGCCGCCGCATCTCCTGATACAGGCGATACGTCTTTCCACAACGGCGGGCCCCCACAATCACATTTACGATGTTGTCGCGCTTTGGCTCCTGTGGGTTTCCTAGATCAAGGTCTCGCTCAAAGACCTGCGGAACCCCCTGCTGTTCAAAGTCCTTTATTTTCTGGGCGATCAAGTCGTTGAATGCCATGATTCTCCAATCTTGCTCTCTAGCTAATCAAAATTATAGCGATTCTTGATTAATTAGAGATCAAGATTATGTCTGACTTGATTAACACTTAAGCAAGTTTTTTCACTATTACTGCTCGAAGGATGCCGAGTGGCTGAGAGGGCAACCAAGCTCGAATGCGACTCCCTGGACAGTCGATTTGGGACGGGACTTTTTTGACTACCCCGTCCCAGGAAATCATCGCCAAATTAGCTACTTGATGCAACTAGCGCCAGGGGTCGGCTTCGAACAGCGGCTCGCGCTCGGGGCGGCGATCGCTGTAGGGATCGTAGCCGTCATCGTCCTCGTTCTCGGCACGGATGTAGGGGTCGCGCGGCTTGGGCGCCGGCTTAGGCACAGGCTTGGGTGCGGCGGGTGCGGCATCGGTCGCCGGCGCGCTTGTCTTGATCTCGTCTTTCATCTGCATAGCTCCTCGCATCGCATCCGTTCAATATCATCGATTGTCGCACGAAAAAGGGCGGCGGACCCAATTGGATCCGCCGCCCTTGGCGTTTAGAGACGGCTGGTAGATTTTAAGGCATGGCCCAAAACCTACTCGGCGTCGGGGACCTCGTAGGTGGCCGCCGGCGTGTTATCGCACACGACGGTAAAGCCGCCGTCCTTGTCGGCATCGACCGTCACCTGATCGCCCTCGCGCACCGTGCCGTCGATGATAGCGGCCGCGATGGCATCCACGACCTCGCGCTGCACCAGACGCTTGAGCGGACGGGCGCCAAAGACCGGATCCAGGCCGCCCACAGCAAGCATCTGCTTGGCCGCCGGGGTGATGGCAAGCGTCATGCGCTCCTTGGCCAGACGCGCGCGGACGTCGGCGAGCTGGATGTCGACGATCTTCTCGATCTGCGCCATGCCGAGCGGATGGAACACCACGATATCGTCGATACGGTTGAGGAACTCGGGGCGGAAGGTCTGAGCCATGGCCGCGTCGACCTGATGGCGCATCTCCTCCTCGTCCTTGCCCGAAAGCTCGGCGATAGCCTTGGAGCCCACGTTAGACGTCATGATGATAATCGTGTTCTTGAAGGACACCTGGCGACCCTGACCGTCGGTCAGACGGCCGTCATCGAGCACCTGCAACAGCACATTGAATACATCCGGATGGGCCTTCTCCATCTCGTCGAGCAAGATCACGGAGTAGGGGCGACGGCGCACGGCCTCGGTGAGCTGGCCGCCCTCGTCGTAACCCACGTATCCCGGGGGCGCACCGATCAGACGCTGGACGCTGAACTTCTCCATGTACTCGGACATGTCGATACGCACGAGTGCGCGCTCGTCGTCGAACAGGCACTCGGCCAGCGCCTTGGCGAGCTCGGTCTTGCCCACGCCGGTGGGGCCCAGGAAGAAGAAGCTGCCGATGGGCTTGTCCGGATCGGAGAGGCCCGCACGGCTGCGGCGCACAGCTGCGGCGACGGCGGAAACGGCCTCGTCCTGGCCGATGACGCGCTTATGCAGCTCACCCTCCAAGCCCTTCAGCTTGTCGAGCTCGCCCTGCATCATCTTGGACACGGGCACGCCGGTCCAGGCGCTCACGACCTCGGCGATCTCATCGGAGGTCACCTGTTCGTTGAGGCCCTCGCCGTCCTGCTGCTTTTGTGCCTCGAGTGCGGCCTCGGAATCCTGAATCTGCTGCTGCAGGCCCGGAATCACGGAGAAGCGCAGCTCGGACGCACGGGCCAGGTCGCCGTTGCGCGTCGCGCGCTCCTCTTCGCTCTTGGCCTCGTCGAGCTGTCCTTTGAGCTCCTGCACGTGGTCGATGGCGTTCTTTTGGTTGAGCCAGCCGGCCTTTTGCACGTTGAGTTTTTCCTGGACCTCGGCGATTTCCTGGCGCAGGGCTTCCAGGCGCTCCTTGGAGGCGTCGTCGGTCTCCTTCATGAGCGCCTGCTCCTCGATCTGCAGCTGGGTGAGCTGACGCGTGGTGGCGTCAATCTCGACCGGCATGCTGTCGAGCTCCATGCGCAGGCGGCTTGCCGCCTCATCGACCAGGTCGATGGCCTTGTCGGGCAGGAAGCGGTCGGCGATATAGCGATCGGAGAGGTCGGCGGCGGCCACGAGCGCGCTATCGGTGATGTGCACGCCGTGGAAGATCTCGTACTTCTCCTTGAGGCCACGCAGAATCGAGATGGTGTCCTCGACGGTAGGCTCGCTCACCATCACGGTCTGGAAACGACGGGCGAGCGCCGCGTCCTTCTCGATGTACTTGCGGTATTCGTCGAGCGTGGTCGCGCCGATCGCGTGCAGGTCGCCACGGGCGAGCGCCGGCTTGAGGATGTTGCCTGCGTCCATGGAGCCCTCGGTGGCACCCGCGCCCACAATGGTGTGAAGCTCATCGATGAACAGGATGACCTTACCTTCGGATTTTTGCACTTCTTTGAGCACGGCCTTTAAGCGGTCCTCGAACTCACCACGGTACTTGGCGCCGGCGACCAACGCGCTCATGTCGAGCTCGATGAGGTCGCGGTCGCGCAGGGTGCTCGGCACATCGCCGGCCACGATACGCTGGGCGATGCCCTCGACGATAGCCGTTTTACCGACGCCCGGCTCACCGATGAGCACGGGGTTGTTCTTGGTGCGGCGGGACAGAACCTGAATGGTACGGCGGATCTCGTCGGTACGGCCGATGACCGGGTCGAGCTTACCGGCGCGGGCAAGATCGCAGATGTTGCGACCGTACTGCTCCAACGCCTCAAACTGGGTCTTGTCCTCGGCAGACGTCACGCGGTCATCGCCACGCAGCTCCTCGTAGACCTGCTCGATGCGCTCCTTGGTCACGCCAGCGTCACGCAGTACACGACCAGCCTCGCCCTTGTCCTCGGCAAGCGCCATCAGCAGATGCTCGGTCACCACAAAGCTGTCGCCCATCTTGGTGGCCTTCTTCTCGGCCTTTTCGATGACGCGGACGAGCTCGTTGGACAGGCCCATCTGCTGACCCTCGCCCGAAACCTTGGGCGCGCGGTCGACGGCATCCTGCGTGGAGCGTGCGAGCTGGGCCGGATCAGCGCCGATGCGCTCGATGATCACGGAGATATTGCGCTCGCCGGCACCGAGCAGGGCAGACAGCAGGTGAATCGGCTCCACCGCGCCGGCCTGCGCATCGGCAGCCGTGCTCATGGCGGTCTGCAACGCCTCGCGCGACGTCATTGCTAGCTTATCGATTCTCATGGAATCACCTCTCTTGGGGCGGCCGCCCTACGGGGCGGCTTCACGTTGTTCGAGAAGTATTGTTGCCAGCTTTGTGCGATCTTATACATAAATCTAAGTCTCTATATATAAGATTTTCTGAGTGTTCCCACGACATGCAAACCACCACAAAGGGGACAGACACCTTTGTGGTGGTCGCGGTCTCTACTCCTTCGCCGGACCCGTACTTCCCGATTCGACGGTCCAGGGCATCTCATCCTCGAACAGCCATGTACGGGCAGACCCACTATCGCGTGCAGCCTGCGGGTCAGGCAAGCAGGTCTGTTTATAGGCATCTTGGATACACTGGCCCATAAAATCGTTGAGCTCGGTCTGGTCGCCCTCCATGACATAGGCGACATCGCCGTCCATGATGTAGATGCCCGGACCCTCATTG
>CABUTL010000137.1 GCA_902494375.1 uncultured Collinsella sp. | reverse complement strand
GCATTCACGTTGGGCCTAGGACTCGCAGCATTGTCGCCTTTTGTAAGCCTGCCCGAAACCGCGGGATTGGGCCTTCCCGTGCGCGCGGCATTTGCAGACGACGCTGCCACAGCGTCGGACAGCCTCCACAATTTCGTCATTCGCCTTCGCCCCGCGGGCTATTTTCGCACCGCGAGCGTCAACCAAGACGGCAACGTTCGCGGCAACGTCTGCCACCTGTTTAACGACGGCACGTCCAGCAAGCTCATCCTTGAGAACGTAACGACCAAGAAGGACGATACAAACTGGTACGCCATCCGCACCTTGCTCAATTTCGAAGAGCATAAAAAGACGGGCTACAGCATTTGGTCGGTCGACGACGACTCGGACAAAGATGGAAAGGTCATCCACGTATGGGGCGGCGAGTATGACAACAAGCCCAGCCGCGCTTTTGCGTTCGAGCGTCAATCAAACGGAACCTACATCATCCGAGACCGCACGGTCGAGAAAGAAACCGAGAAAAAAGACATTAAGTACCTGGCAATAGAATCGAACGGCAAAGACCAGGACAACAATAAGATCTGCCATAAGAGTAAGAGCATTCCGTGGGAGCTCGAACTTATCGGTTACGACATGAAAAAGAACGATGCCACGGTTAGCAGCCTCGACTGGATCACGTACAGCAGCTACGTCGACGGACCATGTTGGATGAAATACGTCGACGACGACAAGTTCCTCGACGAGCTGAGCATCCCGGGTACGCACGATTCGGGCACCTGCAGCGTGGACAACGACACTGAGCCCCAATCCTCGCAAGTAAAATGCCAGCAGGATTACATTCCCACGCAGTTGCTCGAAGGCATTCGCTATTTTGATATCCGGCTCGGAAAGGGCGATGACCCCGGCATCGACCACGGGATTTTCTACCTACTCAAAAAAGACGGGAACTATCTGCATCTCTCCGATGTCATCGGGTACTTCAAAACGTTTTTGAACGAAAACCCGTCAGAAGCGCTCATCATGCTCGCATCGCGCGGCAACGATGAGGCTACCGACGAAAGCATAACGACGGCCTTCGCCAAGGTTATGGCCGATAACCCCAACCTGTTCTACACGTCGAGCCACGTCCCCACGCTGGGCGAGGTGCGCGGAAAGATCGTCCTGCTGCGTCGATTTGGGCTCGCCGGCAACAGCGTAAGCGGCCACACGTGGGGCCTCGACCTCACCCAATGGGATGACAAGATCAAGGCGCATTCCGGGCAGTCGATGTGTCTCGTCCAAGACGCGCGGGGATTTGAAGCCATAGGGGAAACGGGCAATGAAGAGCCCTATTGCACCAAGGTATATGCCCAGGACAAGTACAAACTCACGGGAACCGACAAGCTCAGCTGGGTCGATAATGCGCTGAAGGAAACGACCGGGCGCACGTGCAACAAGGTGGACGTCGTGGACGATGCCGGGGCCACGGTGCAAGTCCAGGAGCGTTGCTGGTCTATCAACTACACCAGCTGCACGGGCTTGTCGCACGGAGGCAATCCTTTTACCTCGGCACGAGTGGTCAACGAACATCTGTACAAGAGCCCGTACATCAACCCCAGCGACAACAAGGATACGAAGTCAGATTACCTCAAGCACATTGGCATCATCGCATCCGACTTTGTTGATGCGGCGCTGGCCCGGAGCATCTACCAGCGCAATTACGATACGGAGCACAAGCAGACGGCTTCGTACTATCTCCCGTACTATCTCCCGACCCGCATGCGCATGACGTACGGCGACTCGCTGAGCGATGCCTCATTCCAGGATGGCAAGACCGTTGGCGAGGGTCATTTCCGCCTTGCTGACAGCAGCAACGCGCTCAACGCGACAGCTTCGGGCCATGCGTTTGCCATCGAATATGTTGATGTCGATGCTCTGGGTAACGAGACCGTCACGGGGCTGCAGGGTTCCGTGCCCATCGATATCGACCCGCGCGCGCTGACGCCCCATTTTGAGGGACTCGAAGGCCTTAAGGCCGGCGAAGACGTGCGCGCCAAGATTGCGGCATCACTCGAGGGCAAGCTCGAAACCGATGCCTGCACGGCCCAGCTCGAGTTTGTGCACGACGCGGACGGCGCTCCGGGCACGGCAATGGCCGAGGGCGAAACATTTGCCGCAGGAACGTACTGGGTGCGCGTGAACGGTCTCTTGGGCGACGCGGCGCAGAACTACACGCTCGCCAGCGACGGAGCCGCAAGCTTTACTGTGACGACTTCGGGCAACGCGGGCGACACCGGCAACGGTACCGGCGGCGGCAACGGCAACGATGCCGCCACGGACAGCGCCGACAAGAACGGCAAAGGCAACAAGGGCAAGGGCTCGGGCGGAAAGCTCGCCGACACGGGCGACGGCTCTGGCGTTGCCGCCGGGCTCGCTGCCGCCGCCGTGGCGACAACGGTCGCAGGTGCAGCAATGCTTGCCAGTGACCGCGAAGACAGCGAAGGCGCTAGCGAATAAGCAAGCCGGCCTTTTAGACACATCAACTCAATGGGGGGGCGCAGGACACCGTTCTGTGCCCCCGATTTTTACCTTGGCCCGAACGCCGCTATCGGCTACATCACCATGTTCAGCGCGTTCACAAATTCCTGGGCCTTCGCACGGCTACTCAGGCTAAAGACGCAAGCGGTCAACAGTCGATTGCGCAGAAAAACATCGCGGCCCTTGATCCTGTTGACCCCCGTGATGTCCTTAAGATACACAATCTCGGTGTGCTTGCCGCCGAAAGTACCCTTCTTGAGCACCTCAATACGATTGGGGTAAATCTTGACGTCTTTAAACCTACCCGAACCCTTGTCCTGAAACAGCAAGGTGTTGTTGTCTATGCGCGTCACATCCATAGGGCTCGTTAAAACTATCTCTATGGTCACATTTTAGTCACCGCAAGGCCCCATGCGAAGATGTCAGACAGCACAGCAATTCGTGTCCGCGCGAGGCTTTAAACTAAATGCGATAAAGACGCATTCCACAAAAGGAAAGTGGGGCGACAGTGATGGGCGAACTGGTAAACCGTGGAGAATCGGCAATCGTGCCCGAAGGTTTTTACAAGCAGGTCTCCTCGATTCTCAACGCCGCTCGCGACAAGGCCTATACCGCCGTTAACTTTGCGATGGTTGAGGCATATTGGGAGATCGGCAAGAGTATTGTTGATGAACAGGGCGGAGAGGGGCGCGCCAAGTATGGAGAGGCGCTGCTCAAGGCCCTCGCAATCAGACTTACCAAGGATTTTGGTAAAGGTTTTGAAGCAAGAGAGCTGCGCAAAATGCGTCAGTTCTATCTTGCATTTCCAATTCGGGACTCACTGCGTCCCGAATTGAGCTGGACACATTACCGCAGGTTGATACGCATTCCTGACCCCGAAGCTCGCACCTGGTACATGAACGAATGCGCCGATTCTCGCTGGAGCACGCGTCAGCTCGAACGCCAGATCAACACCATGTTCCGCGAGCGCCTACTTGCCAGCAAGGACAAGGAGGCCTTCACCCAGGAAATCCAAAAGAGCGCCCCGGCTCGTCGCCCCGAGGATATCATCCGCGACCCATATGTACTGGAGTTTTTAGGTTTCTCGGACGATGCTGCGTTTCGCGAGAGCGATCTAGAGCAGGCACTCATCACGCATCTTCAGAAGTTCCTGCTGGAGCTTGGCCGTGGCTTCGCTTTCGAGGCGCGCCAAAAGCGCATCACCTTTGATGGGCGCCATTTCTATATTGACCTTGTTTTTTACAACTATCTGATGCGCTGTTTCGTGCTCATCGACCTTAAGACCGATGACCTTACGCATCAGGACCTGGGCCAGATGCAAATGTATGTGAACTACTACACGCGCGAACTCATGAACGAAGGCGACAATCCGCCCATAGGCATCGTGCTCTGCGCGGACAAAAGCGATTCGATCGTCGAGTACACGCTGCCCGAAGACAACGACCAAGTGTTTGCCGCCAAATACCTGCCGTATCTTCCAAGTAAGGAAGAGCTGGCACGCGAACTGAGTGCCGAGTACCGCGCCATCAACGAAGCGACCAATGGCGAAACGCAAGGGTAGCAGCACGTTGCGACCGAAACGCCCGCACGCGTGCGAGCCGTCCCGCGCTGCGCTTCCCTACTTCCCAAAGATCGCAGCGAGCAAGCCCTTGCGTTTGGGCTTTTCTTCTCGGTAGGAACCCTCGGCAACCGCTGCAACCTGGCGCGGTTGCTCGCCGCCTCCACGGCGCACGATCTGGTATAGGAACGGCGATTTAACGTATTTGACCTCGATGGGCGTGGCATGCACGGTGCTCTCGCCCGACAGATGCAGGCTCGAATTGAGCGGCGCCACGATATGCGTTTCGCGCTTGTCGCTAAACACCACCGCGGCCGCGCGGCCCGTCTGGCCGTTTACGGCAATGCGCACCTGCTCGCCATCGCGGCCGTCTGTCGCCGGACGATCGACAAAGTAGACCGGCACCATCACCAGGCCGTCCTTATGTTTGCGGGCCTTGCGCGCCCACATGCGAATGCTCTTTTTATTGAGCCCCAGTACAGCCTCGACGTCGTTGCCCGCAACGTCGAGCGCCAACTTATCAATGACCACCTGGTCCTTGGTAGACGCATCGACAGAGACGACGCGGAAGTCGCCTTCCTGCATGGCGGGATCGAACGGACCGACCTTGGCAAAGTCCCACGGCTCCAAAATGCCCATGAGGCGAACGTCCAGGTAGTTTGCCCTGGGGTATGCCCAGTCGAGCACCTCGTAGTATACCAAGGTCTCCTTGCTCAGGCCCTTGCCTGGGAAGCTCGCCATCATGCGCAAGTCCGCCAGCGCCATGGGGAAATAGAAGAGCATCATGTCGTTTTGGATCG
>CABUTL010000136.1 GCA_902494375.1 uncultured Collinsella sp. | reverse complement strand
TCGCGATCAGACATTGCTTGAGCGCGTCGTGCAGCTTGCGGCCCAGCCCGCCGTGGCGCACATCGCGCGCCAGGTAGATCGATGTCTCGACCGACCAGTCGTACGCCTCGCGGCTGTTAAGCGAACTCACGTAGGCATAGCCTACCGGACGCCCGTCCAACTCCATCACCAAATATGGATAGCGCTTGAGCGTACGCTCGATGCGCCCAGCGAACTCCTCAACGCTCGGCACCTCGTATTCGCAGGTAATCGCCGTCTGGCGCACATACGGCTCATAGATGGCAAGCAACGCCGGCGCATCATCGGGCGTCGCCAGGCGAATCGTCGGCTCGGACATCTCGGTCATACAACCCTTCTCCCCAAAAGCAAAGGCCGCCCTGCGCCAAGCTCAGGCGCAGGGCGGCCCCTTGTCATTACATCAGGCTACAGGACAGCCGCCAACGCGTCGATATCCTCCTGCGTCGTGGCCCAGCTGGTGCAAAAGCGCACCACCGTGTGGGTCTCGTCGTACTTTTCCCAGTACTCGATCGAGGCATGCTCGCGAATGCGGGCCATGTCCTCGTTGGGCAGAATCACAAACTGCTGGTTGGTCGGCGTCTCCAAGAAGAACTGGTAGCCGCGCTCGTGCAGCACGCGACGCAGCGCCTGAGCGGTCTCAATCGCCTGGCGACCAATCTCAAAATACAGGCCATCGGTAAAAAGGGCCTCGAACTGCACACCCGTCAGGCGGCCCTTGGCAAGCAGCGCGCCGTGCTGCTTAATACGCGGAATGGGATGCGCCGGGGTGTGCATGCCGCAAAACACCACAGCCTCGCCGCACAGAGCGCCGCACTTGGTGCCGCCGATGTAGAACACGTCGCACAGCTGCGCCAGCTCGGGCAGGGTAATGTCGCACTCATCGGCCGCCAGCGCATAGGCCAGGCGGGCGCCATCCACAAACAGCGGAATCTCGCGCTTCTGGCACACTGCATGGATCGCCGCGAGCTCGGCCTTGGAGTACAGCGTGCCGTACTCGGTCGATAGACTCACGTACACGGCGCCCGGGAACACCGTGTGCTCGTAGCTCTCGTTTTCGTAGAACACCTGGATATAGTTCTCGAGGTCCTCGGCGTGCATCTTGCCCTCGTAGCCGGGGATGGTGAGCACCTTGTGGCCGCCAAACTCGATGGCGCCTGCCTCGTGACAGGCGACGTGGCCGGTCTCGGCAGCAACGACGCCCTCGTACGGCGCAAGCAACATGTCGATCACCGTCGCGTTGGCCTGCGTGCCGCCCACCAGAAAAAACACGTCGGCATCGGGGGCCTGACAGGCCTCGCGGATAAGTTGCTTGGCACGCTCGGTGTGCGCATCGGTACCGTAGCCGGGCTGCGGCTCCATATTGGTGTCGACAAGCGCCTGCAGCACCGCCGGATGTGCACCGTGGGAATAGTCGTTGTTAAACGCGAGCATGGCAATCCTCTCTTACCGGGTATCGGCCAGATGATTCAAACGGGGCTATTGTACGCCGTTGGGATAGGCGATGCGCGCGGCAAGGCACTCAAGTGCCAGTACCAGGGCAAAACCGCAGCTCACGTCACTCAAAAAGTGCGCTCCAATCACGATGCGCCCAAAGGCGACGAGCGCCGCGATCACAGCCGCCGCCCAAAAGATCACGCGGCGACGCGAAGGTTTTTCCTTAAAGGCTGCCGCGGGAAGCCCGGCGAGCATAAGGCCAATCGCCGCATGCGCCGTGTGTCCGCTCGCAAACGACTTGAACCCGTCCTTGATCACGCCGGCGGCGATATAGGTCCACTTGTCGGGATTGCCGATTACCCACCACGGCTGAAAATTGAGCCCCGGCGTGACCTCGATCACGCGCATGCGCGGGCGCGACCATAACGGCTTAACAATGACGTTGAGGATGATGGCCTGAGCGACCCACACGGCCAGCACCATCAACGCCCAGCGCGTGAGCTCGTCGGGCTCGGTCGTGCGCGTAAAGCGATAGACGATGAGGTTGGCAGCAATGACCAGCACAAACGTCAGCACCAACTGAACCGCGATGAGTTTGCCGCCAACCCTCAGGGACGAAACGATCTCGTAGCCGGTCAGGCCAATGTTGACGAGGATGCCGAGCACGGCGAGCCACTTGCTCGTCTTGGAATCGGGTCGCGCCGAGCGCACGAGCATAACGCCCGCGATGCTCGCCGTCAGCTCGAACGGCAGCTCGCCGGCCGCCTCGACAAAGCGACCGTACATGCTGCCGATGTTGAACAGCGCGCTCGAGATCTGATAATCGAAGAAGCTGCCCACGCCCAGACAAAGACACAGGACAACCGCGATAATGGCGACATCTTTCTTATAGATGTATCCGAACATGCTTTCCTCTCGATGGAACCAGATTGCCCAAATGGGGCGTTTGCAGCGTCGACTCGTTAGTCATCAGCACTAGCACCCAGCTGCTGCAGCAGCATGAGCGCGGCCGCCACCGGGCCGGTGCCGTCGTTGGCATCGAGGCCGCGACCCAGGCCGCTGCCCGCGCCGGCGCCCGCCTTGTAGGGCACCGACAGTTTGCGGCTCTTGGGGAAGTTCACCGCGCCATAGCGGGTCTTAAGCTCAAAGGCCACCTTCTTGGGCACGTCGACGCCCAAAAACGTGATGCGTCCACCGCTGAGCGTGACGCTCTCGAGCCCCAGGCGCTCGCCGCGAATACGGATGCGCGCGCGGTTGAACAGGTTGAGTCCCGCCAACGGCAGCTCGCCATGCGCGGCCTCGGTCTCCTCCTGCACCTCGTCGATGCTCTCCAGGTCCCCAGCAGCCGCGAGCTTGCGGTACACGAGCACGCGCTGGTCCACCGCCGGCATGTACTCCTCGGACAAGAAGTAGTCGGCCGGCAGGTTGATGCCCACGCTCGCCGCCTCCACGCCGGCATCGTCGTCGCCGCGCGCCTCGGCCACGGCCTGGCCCAGCATCTGCGTAAACAGGTCAAAGCCCACGCTCGACAGGTTACCGTGCTGCTCGGCGCCCATAAGCGAACCGGCGCCGCGGATCTCCAGGTCGCGCATGGCGATGCGCATGCCGCTGCCCAGGTCCTGGAACTCGGAAAGCGCGGTCAGGCGTGCCGCGGCCTCCTCGGTAAGCGGCAGCTCGCCGGGGAACATAAAGTACGCGTATGCCTGCGTGGCCGAGCGGCCCACGCGGCCCTTAAGCTGGTAGAGCTGTGCCAGACCCAGACGCTGCGAGTCCTCAATGATGAGCGTGTTGGCCGTTGCGTTGTCGATGCCGCTCTCCACGATGGTCGTGGCGATAAGCACGTCGATCTTCTTGGTCGCGAACTCGATCATCACGTCCTCGACCTCGCGCGGGCTCATCTTGCCGTGCGCCACGCCCACGCGCGCCTCGGGCGCGGCCTCGTGCACGCGCGCCACGGCATCGTCGATGGTCTTGACGCGGTTGGACACGTAATACACCTGACCGCCGCGACCCACCTCCAGGCGAATCGCCGCGCTCACCACGTCGGGGTCGTACTCCCCCACGTGCACGATCACGGGACGACGCCCAGTCGGCGGCGTGGTGATCAGGCTCATGTCGCGCACGCCGCTCGTGGCCATCTGCATGGTTCGCGGAATCGGCGTTGCCGAGAGCGTGAGCACGTCGATTTGCTCGCGCAGATTCTTGAGCTGCTCCTTGTGCTGCACGCCAAAGCGCTGCTCTTCGTCGATGATCACCAGGCCCAGGTTCTTGGGGTTCACGTCGGCCGAAAGCAGACGGTGCGTGCCGATGAGCACATCAATCGTGCCCTCGGCAAACGCCTTGAGCGCGCGCTTTTGCTGCGCCGGCGTGCGGAAGCGGCTGAGTACCTCGACCTCCAAGCCAAACGGGGCAAAACGCTCAAAGAATGTCTCGTAGTGCTGTTGGGCCAGAATGGTCGTGGGGCAGAGCACCATGACCTGGCGGCCGGAGTCCACGCACTTAAACGCCGCGCGCAGAGCGACCTCGGTCTTGCCGAAACCCACGTCGCCGCACAGCAGGCGATCCATGGGCTTGGGCGCCTCCATGTCGGCCTTGATGTCGGCGATGGCCTCCAGCTGGTCGCGCGTCTCGTCGTAAGGGAAGCTCTGCTCCATCTCGATCTGCTCGGGCGTGTCGGGCGGGCAGGCGATACCGGTAATCGACGAGCGGCGCGTATACAGGTCGACCAGGTCAAACGCCAGCTTTTTGGCGTTCTTGCGCGCCTTGTTGGTGGCACGCGTCCAGTCGGCGGTGTTGAGTCTGGTCAGACGCGGTTTATCGCCGTCGGGGCCAACGTAGCGCGTAATGCGGTCAACCTGCTCGAGCGGCACGTAGAGCTTGTCGCCATCGGCGTATTCCAGCAAAAAGTAGTCGCGTTCCTTGCCGCCCACTTCCTGGCGCGCGATCTCGCTAAAGAGCGCGATGCCGTGAGTGGCGTGCACCACGTAGTCGCCCGGCTTAAACGGGAACGTGATCTGCGTAATGTCCACCTTGCGGCGGCTGCGCGCGCGGTTGGCATCCATACGGGCGTTGAGGTCGGCGATCGAGAACACGGCCAGGTTGGCATCGGGCACCACTACGCCCTGCGGCAGGGCGGCATCGACAAAGGTTACGCGTCCGCGCGAGATGGTGGGCACGGCAGCACCGGCGGCAGCCTGGGCGGCACCCGCCTCGAGTGAGCGGGCGTTGAGCGCATCTGCCTTGCGCTCGCGAATGGAAGCATGGGCCTCCTGGCGGGCGGCACGGTCGGCAGAATCCGCCGCTGCCACGCGCACGCGGTCGCCGATAGCGCCGGTATTTTCGGGCGCCGCGGTCAGCGACTCCTCAAAGGTAATGCCCTCGTCGCCAAAGGTAAGCTCCATCGACTCGC
>CABUTL010000135.1 GCA_902494375.1 uncultured Collinsella sp. | reverse complement strand
TGGCCTCGTTGATATCGCATAGGTACAGCTCATCGGCAATGCCCTGCATGAGCAGGCTGTTGGCGACATGTGCTCCTACGTGGCCCTGGCCGACCACACCGATCTTACGCGTCTGGTACATATGAGTATCCTTTCGGCCGAGTTTTTCGCGTCGAACCATTGTAGCGTCCAGCTGCCACTTTGCTAGACTAAAGCGCCGTAGATTTTTGGGACATGCCCTAATCTCTACTTTTGGGGTGATTTGGGCCGCTGACGGCATCGCTGGGCGATGTGCTCGCGCGGATGGGGCCGGTCGTTGTACCATAGCTGCAACTGACTCGTAAGGAGCATCCATGCCCATTCGCATCCCCGACGCCCTCCCTGCCGCCGCGCAGCTCGAGAGCGAGAACATCTTCGTCATGACCGAGTACCGCGCGCTGCACCAGGACATCCGTCCGCTGCGCGTGCTCATCCTCAACCTCATGCCCACCAAGATCGCCACCGAGACGCAGATCATGCGCAAGCTCTCCAACACGCCGCTGCAGGTGGAGGTGGACCTGCTGCGCACCAAGACGCACGAGGCCACGCACGTGAGCGCTGGCCATCTGGAGACGTTCTACCGCACGTTCGACGACATCCGCGACATCCACTACGACGGCCTGATTATCACGGGCGCGCCGGTGGAACAGATGCCGTTCGAGGAGGTCGACTACTGGCCCGAACTCTGCCAGATCATGGACTGGTCTACCACGCACGTGCACTCTACGCTGCACATTTGTTGGGGCGCGCAGGCCGGCCTGTACCATCATTACGGTATCCAGAAGCACGACCTGCCGGCAAAGGCGAGCGGCGTGTTCGAGCATTATCTGGTGAAGCCGCAAAGCCCGCTGGTTCGCGGCTTTGACGACCGTTTCTATGCCGTGCATTCGCGCAACACCGATGTGCGCCGTGAGGACGTGGAGGCCGAGCCGCAGCTTGAGGTTGTGGCCGTGTCCGACGAGGTGGGCCTGTACATCGTCAAGTCGACCGACAGCCGTCGCTTCTTTGTATTTGGCCATCCCGAGTACGATACCGACACGCTGCGTCTGGAGTACGAGCGCGACGTGAAGCGCGGCCTCAACCCTCAAGTGCCGGCGCATTACTTCCCAGGTGACGACCCCTCGGCCGAGCCGCGCAACGTTTGGCGCAGCCAGGCTCAGTTGCTCTACACCAACTGGCTCAACTACTACGTCTACCAGACCACGCCCTACGACCTAGCTCGCGCCGGCGAGGAGCACTAGGCTACGGCTGCTGCTGTGCCGGCGGCGTGACGAGCGTGGATATCCGGACGGACGAGCGTGGATTTTCGGACATTTACAAATCGAGCGTGGATAATCTCCCACTTTTGGCTTGAAACTAGGCTCAAAACGGGAGATTATCCACGCTCATTTTTTAGGCATGTAGATGCCGATGGCTCGGCTAAGCGACGGTGCGTGCAGAGGCAAAGTCGCATTTGGCGTAGTCTTGAATCTCGACGGGTTTTTCTTTCTGATAATCCGATGGACCAAGGCCTCAAAATGTGGAGACAGGGACCTCTCGACAACCGCCCTACCTGCAGATATAAGACATCAGCCTAAAACGTCCAAAACCGTCAAGCATTTGGTCAGCGCCTGGACGGTATTTGGTCAGACTTCGCATGAAACCGTCTGGTACGTTTGCGCCGTTCCAAGATTTGGGAGGCGACATGGGAAACATGACGGCGAATCAAAGGCTTGCAAGTCACATTAAAGCATGCGAACAGCAGATGAGCTGCGTGTACGCGCGCACGGCGGCGGAGGCAAAGCAGATTCAGCGGCGGGCGGAGGCGGGAAGTCTCGAAGCGGTCATGCCGGGGCTGTATGCGCGTCCGGAATACTGGTCCGAGCTCAAGTTTCGGCAGCGTTATCTGCATCGGGTGCGGGCGCTTGCGCAAAAGCACCCCGGCTGGACATTTTGCTCCTATACGGCGGCTGTTATCTATGGCC
Organism: uncultured Collinsella sp.; assembly: GCA_902494375.1. GTDB lineage: Bacteria > Actinomycetota > Coriobacteriia > Coriobacteriales > Coriobacteriaceae > Collinsella. Next base: position 2,883 of record CABUTL010000135.1, on the reverse strand, counting down.
TTTCGGTTTCGCATGCCAATTTGACGCACATCCATATCGCCGCGATGCTGGCCCAATCGACGACGCCGGGCTCTCAGGTCATTCGTCATCGCTATGCTCGTCAAACACGTGCCACCCAGATGGATATCGCCGTAACCGATATCGATCAAACGATTACGGATTGCTTGGTCGATGCATCGTTTGTCGAGGGACTGATCATCGCGGATTCGGCGCTCCATGAGCAACTTTTGTCGAAGGAGCATCTCGTTGAGACTGTCGACAAGCTTGGCCTGAATCGTCGCGGTGTTGTGACGGCGCGCAGGGTTGCACGATGTGCCGATGGGCTGTCGGAAAGCGGCGGCGAGTCCAAGGCGCGTGCCCTGATGATCGAGCGCGGCTGGCAGACGCCGGAGTTGCAAGTTGAGCTGTTCGACCCGGTTGAGCCGGGACGACCGTATCGCGTCGACTACTTGTGGCGCGTGGGCGACCGGCTGATTATCGGGGAGTTCGACGGATTTGTTAAAAGCGAGAAGGCAGCGGAGGAGGGCAAGCTCGCGAAGACGCAGTTCGATGAGCGCCAGCGCGAGTCGAGGCTTTCGCTGCTTGATAACTGCAAGATCGTGCGCTTGTGCTGGGATGATCTAAGGGATCCGACAAAGTTCGATCGCAAGCTCAAGGTCGCCGGCGTGCCGCGTGCGTGCTGAGGCAGTTGCAGAGCGTTTGGCTGCACAAGCGTGGAAAATCGGACGGACGAGCGTGGATTTTCGGACGCTTGTTGAATGAGCGTGGATAATCTCCCGTTTTTAGCTCGTAAGGGGGCTCAAAGTGGGAGATTTTCCACGCTCATCTTGCGGGTGCGATACAGCGGCGGCTAGGCGCTGACGATGTGGGACAGCGGCAGGTCGTGGGCGTCGGTGGGAACGTGGTCGATGCGCTGTTCGTCAAAGGCGATGCCGACGATTTGGCATGTGGGCGAGAGCATGGGCAGGTAGCGGTCGTAGCAGCCGCCGCCGTAGCCCAGGCGCGCGCCGGTGCGGTCGAAAGCCACGAGCGGCACGACAACCATGTCGAGCTCGGCGGCGGGCACGATGGGGAAGTGGTCGCTGTCGATATCCGTAGCCGCGAAGGCCCGCGTAGGGTGGGCGATAAACGGGGCTTCGGACGCATCGCCGGCAGAGACTGCTCGCATGCACATGCGCTGGCCGCAAGCCATGACGTCTGTTGTCGAGAACATGCACGGATAGGCCACGCGCCAGCCGCGTTTGACGGCCGCAGCGGCAAACGCGGCGGGGTCGACTTCGGAACCCATGGCGGCATAGACGGCAACGGTGCGTTGGCCCGCAGTGCCGCTGGACTCCATCAGCTCAACAAGCCGCGCGCATACAACAGCGGACTTTGCCGCCCGCACATCCAAATCAAGAGCATCGCGCCGAGCAATCACCGCCCGCCGCAACTCAGCCTTATCCACCCCAGCCTCATCTCCCAAACCTACCAAAAAGGGACAGGTTTATTTTGGCAGGTTTTATCTGGGCAAACGCGACGGACTTACCCAAAACCACCACAAAGGTGCCTGTCCCCTTTGTGGTGGTTTGGCTCTACGCGTAAACGCTATAACGCCGCGGCGATTGCTTCAGCTACAAACTTATTGAGTGACTCGCCCTTTTTAGCGGCTGCCAACGCGGCCTGTTTATGGAGTTCAGAGCCTGTCCTTACATTAAACGAGCCCTTGAAAGCCCGCTCGGGCTCCTTGCCCTTTTCCGCGCAAAACTCAAGATAGTCGTCAACGGCGTCGTGGAAGCACTGCTCCACCTCTTCGACTGTAGAGCCCTCGAACACAATTGCGTCCCTAATGCCTGCGACCATGCCCGTTAATACATGCTGCTCGGCATCGAACTCGACCGGGGCAAAGTAGCCCTTGTAAGCTAAAACGTTACTCATGGCAGCCTCCGACATCCTGTAGAAAACGAACAATGTTTCGAATGGTGCCCGCCGTCAACTCATCAGATGGGTGGGGCGCATGCATTACGAACATCCTGCCGTCCGATGGCCTGTAAAAGCGAATGCGCGATCTGGATGTCTTGCCCTTGCTGTCCATCTCAAAGCCATATGAAGCCATGACTTTTAAAAAATCGGTATACCGATACGTCGAAGGGCAGCTAAGCAGTTGGGCGATGAGTTTATCGGTTCGAGTCATCCCGCCTCACATTCTGCAACTATATCCTAGTTGCAATTTAAGTCCGATGCAAGCACCCCTACTATAGAACATGTGTACGTATAGAACAAGTGTTCGAACTAACATAAAGGCACCTGTCCCCTTTGCGGTGGTTTTTGCTGAAAGGCGGGTGTTCGCGGCGGTTTGTCTCGATCTGTAACAGTAACTCGGCAAAAATGGGCCTAGCTGTTACAGGTCGAGACAAAGAGCCGGCGCCATTCGGAAACGTCTTGATCTGTAACATCTGGAGCCGATATTGCCGCCTAGATGTTACAGATCGAGACAAAACTGGTGGGACGGGCTGAGCTGCCCCGCCCAAGCGGCGGAAAAAAGAAAAAGGTAGATTTTCAGGCATGTCCCAAAAATCTACCTTTGTGCGTTAGGCCAGCAGGTCGATGACGGTAAAGCCGGCGTTGCTCTTGGCGATGACTTCGCGGCCGCCGAAGACGCAGGTCGGTGACTCGGCTGCGATGCGCGTTATGTCGGCGCCGAGCGAGCGCAGCTCAGCGGGCGTTGCCGCGAGCATCTGGGCGCGGCGCTCCTCGCGGGCGTGCGGATCGAGCCCCGCCAGGTAGGTCGTATTGCGGCGCTTGGTGAGCGCGTACGGCTTCACGGGCGCGTCCATGCCGCTCACGCAGCTCACGATAAAGCCCTCGAAGGCGGCCTCGTCGGGCTCAAAGCTGCCGAGCCAT
>CABUTL010000134.1 GCA_902494375.1 uncultured Collinsella sp. | reverse complement strand
CGGCACGGGTCGGGTCGCCCGAGAACACGCTTAGGCACACCAGGATAATCATAAAGTTGACGCGACCGCCCGCAATGGAGATCTGCGGTGCCAGGCCTGCCTGCAGCAGCACGCACACGATGGCGGCGATTACAAACGTACGGGAGCTCATCCCCTGCTCGTGTAGATCCATGGACATGCCCCCTATTCGCTCGAGCCGGAATCGGTCGTCTCGGACGTGTCGGAACCGTCATCCGGGCTCTCGTCCTTCGTCTTGGTCGCAGCATCGCGCGACGTTCCCTGCGGCGTGCTGTTGGCCGTGTTCACGTCCTCATCCGAGGCCGACTGTTCGTCGGTCAGCGAGGTAATGACCAGCACTTCCTCGTTGTTCTCGGCCGTGGTCTGAGCGCGCACCACAATGGTGTAGTACACGTCGTTTGCCGACTTCTCAACCGACGAGACGGTGCCGAGCGGTAGACCCTTGGGGAACACACCGCCAATACCCGAGGTCACGATGATGTCGCCAACCTTAACGTCGGAATCGACGCTCACATACTCAAGACGCAGCGTACCGTCAGCCTGACCCTGCAGCATGCCCTGGGCGCGCGTGTCCTGCACCATGGCGGACACGCCCGAGCTCTCATCGCCAATCAGACGCACGGTGGACGTCTTGGCCGAGACCTCGATAATCTGGCCTATGACACCGGCAGAACTCGTCACGGGCATGTTGATGGTAAGGCCGTCGGCAGAGCCCTTGTCGATGGTTACGGTCGAGGTCCAGGCATCGCCCGAAGCGCCGACGATACGAGCTGCGGTTGATTTGAGGTTGTAGGTCGACTGCAGACCGACCAGACCCTCCAGTCGCTCGGCGGTCTTTTGAGCCTCGGAGAGCTCGGCAACCTTAGAGGTCAGTTCCTCGTTTTGCTTCTTAAGCTCGTCAAGCGTGTCCTGCGACGCCGTAAGGTTAGAGAACACATTGCCGATCGCATTGAAGGGAGCCGCCACGGCCGAACCCACAAAGCGCACCGGCGAGGTAATCGTCGTCACGCCCGAGCGCACGGCATGAATCGGCCCGGCCTCGCCCTCACGGATATAAAACGTGAGCAGCAACACCGAAATCAGGCTGAAAACAATCAACGGGCGCATACCCGTTGATTGTCGCTTGGTATTCAGATTTGTGGAGAAACCCGAAGATCGTGCCAAATGGAATCCACCTTTTGGAAATTAAGCATTGGTCTGGACGAAGCCGCCATCAAACGCATTGGCCTCGAGCACGCGGGCACAGCCGTTAACAACGTTATCGAGCGCCGTGGGGCTGACGTTGACCGAAACGCCGGTCTCATCGCGCAGGCGCACGTCGAGACCGCGCAGCAGCGCGCCGCCACCGGTCAGCAAAATGCCATAGTACATAAGGTCCGAGGCAAGATCGGGAGGCGTAGCGTCGAGCGCGTCCTTGACGGCCTTGGCCATCTCGTCGAGCGGCTTGTTGAGTGCGCGACGAATCTCCTCGCTCTCGATGCGCACGGTCTTGGGCAGACCCGTGATCACGTCGCGGCCGTTGACCTCGACGTCGAGCTCGTCCTTGAGCGGCACGGCGGAGCCGACCTTGATCTTGATGTCCTCTGCCGTACGCTCACCGATGGCCAGGTTGTAGGCATCACGAACGTGCGTGAGGATAGCCTGATCGAACTCGTCGCCGGCAATACGAATGGACTGCGAGACGACGATGCCGCCCATGGCGATAACAGCGACCTCGGTGGTACCGCCACCGATGTCGATGACCATGGAGCCGGTGGGCTCCTCGACGGGCAGGTCGGCGCCGATAGCGGCAGCCATGGGCTCCTCAATCAGGTAGGCCTGGCGAGCGCCAGCCTGGATCGTGGCCTCAAAGACGGCACGCTTCTCGACCGACGTGACGCCGGAGGGAACGCAGACGACAACGCGCGGACGCGGGGTCCACGGATAGCGCTTCTCGGACGCCTTGTCGATAAAGTAGCGAAGCATGGCCTCGGTAACATCGAAGTCGGCGATGACGCCGTCCTTCAGGGGACGAACGGCCACGATGTTGCCGGGCGTACGGCCGAGCATGCGCTTTGCCTCGATACCGACCGCCAGGATGCGCTCGTCGTTCTTGTCGATGGCGACTACAGAGGGCTCGCGAATGACGATGCCCTTCCCGCGCACGGAGACAAGCGTATTTGCGGTGCCGAGGTCGATGGCAAGATCGCCCGCATAGCTACCGAAGAACATATCCATCAAAGAAAACAACGCAACTCCTGATGTGTTGGATGATTGCTGGAAAACTACTAGCTCATCATACTAGCGCAAGCCCGACACCTCACTTGCGGTGAAGCGCCGGGCAAAGCTAAATCCCATAAGGTCACTACTGGTTGTCAGCAGCCGAGAAATCCATATCGAGCGAAGAAACGGCCCAGCCGATATGGTTATCGGAGCGCACGAATTTGACGGTGTACTCCTGCTCGCCGCCCTTGGACAGCGATGCCTTCACCTTGGCGGTCGTCTCGGTCATGGACTGATCCATGCCCTCGACGGACACGGTGGCACCCTGCGGAATCGAGGAGATGATCATCGACTTAGCGTCCTCGGACAGGCTCGAGGCCAGGCAAGACTCGGCCTTTGCGGTGTCACCGTCGCCGGCAGCCTGGAACAGATCGGTAACGACAGACTCCTGAGACGGGAAGCCAAAGCCGCGCGTGTAGGCAAAGCCCAGACCGCCCGCGGCGATCAAAATGAGCAGAAGCAGCACGATGAAGACTTTGAGGCCCGTGTGGCGATGGCGACGACGGACCTTGGCCTGCTTACGATCCTGACGGTCCTGCTGGACCATCTCGGACTCGGACAGCGTAAAGAAGCCGGTGTCCGAGGGATCGGGCATAAACTGACCGGTCGCGCCCGTAGGATCGAGCGGATCGACGGCAGGAGCGTCCATCGCGGGCGCCGGAGCCGTGGCCATAGCCGTCTGGGCAGACAGCGCAGCAAGCGAATCCTGCACGCGGGCAAGCTCATCGGCCTGCTCGGAGGTGAGCTGGTAGATGCCATCGGCAGTAGCGGCGTTAAAGGCGTCGAGTGCGTCGGAGGGACGGCCGGCGGCAGAAAGCGCCTGACCCATGCCGGCGTTGAGCGCACGCGTGTCGTCGCGGGGGCCGGCAAAGTCGATAGCCGTGCGGTAGGTCTCCACGGCATCCGCCGGACGGCCGAGCTTAATGAAGCAACGACCGAGCTCGCCGAGTGCGGCGGCAGGAGCCGGATTGGCACCGTCGATGGCAGCCTGACGGAAGGCGGTTCCCGCGTTGGCATAGTCGCCCGACTGAAACAGCGCATTGCCCAAGCCCAGATAGGCCTTGAACGGCGTGGCATAGGAAGCATCCTGCGTAGCAGCAGAGAACGCCTGAGCGGCCGTCGTGTAGTCGCCCACGGCGGCGAGCGCCTTGCCGCGGTTGGTGAGCAGTGCGCCGCGCTTGCCATAGGTGCCGTCGTTGAGGGCGGCGGCATAGGCCTCGGCGGCCTCGGCATACATGCCCAGGTGCATCAAGGCGTTGCCACGAAGGTGATCGGCCTCGCCCATAATCTCATCGGGAGTTTTTGCCGCCCCAAGCATCTGAGCTGCAGCGGAAAAATCACCCGCGCGGTAAGCGGCGCGGCCCTGTTGGATCAGCTGGCTATTCAAGGAAGTCCCCTTTACTCGTGAACGATCTCGACATGAACGATCTCGTCGCCGGCACGCAGCTGCGAAATCACATCGAGACCCTCGACCGTGGTACCAAAGACGGTGTAACCGGAATCGAGGTTATGCTGGGCACCCAGGCAGAAGTAGAACTGCGAACCCGCGGAATCGGGGTCCATGGAGCGTGCCATGGCAAGGGCACCATCGACATGGCTGTTGCGCGGATTGGTGGCAAACTCGCCCTTGATGCAGTAGCCGGGGCCACCGGTACCGGGCATGCCGTCGGGGCCCTCAAGACCGGCAGCGACGTCGGCGCCGGACATATCGCGGGTATTGGGGTCGCCGCCCTGAATGACAAAACCGGGCACATAGCGATGGAATTTAAGGCCATCATAGAAACCCATCGTGGAAAGCTCGCAGAAGTTCGCGACATGAATGGGAGCGCCTTCGCCGTCAAACTTGACCTTGATGGTACCCTTCGACGTCTCGATTACGGCGCACTCGTCGCCGACAAGCTGATACTCGGGCGTGTAGAGCTCTTTCTTAAAACCAAACATGTGGTTCCTTCCTCGTGCGTTTAAAGCATATTTGTACGAATTGTAGCAATAAGCACGGGCTTACATCAATTGCGCACGTAGATTATGCCGACTATGGCGAACTAATTTTAGGAACGCTGCTGCGGCTTCCAGGAGCCCACGTTGGCGTCGTACTGATTCAGCGCGCTGTTGCCGCCCTGCGCGATGGGCGCCAGGATCTCGCTCTGGTGGGAACTCATCGACTCGCCATCGGGAATGGCCAGCGAGATATCCCAGCTCTGGCAGATCACGTCAACGCGCTCATACATCCACTCGGCAAGCTGCTTTAAGTGGGCGATGTCATCCGTATAGACCGTATCGTCCTGGTGCTTAAGGTTGTTGAGCTCATCTTGCGTCTTTTTGATCTGGTCGCGCAGGGCGTAGGCACTCTGCGACAGCTCCTGACGGGTGGACAGCGGCGTTCGGAGATAGCCGTTGTTGAAGGAATCGATGACCTCGCCGATCTGGTCTTCGTCAGCGTAGGACACGATGGTCTGATACAGACCGTCGAGCCTGGTATAGAGCTGATCATCGGTGAGCACGGTTTCTTCCTGGACCACCTCGGCAGAATCGTCTTGCTTGGTATCGTCCTCAGTCGCCTCGCCCTTTTGGCGCGTAGGGAAGGTCGTCTGCG
>CABUTL010000133.1 GCA_902494375.1 uncultured Collinsella sp. | reverse complement strand
TTGCGGTCCACGTGCGCCTCGAGCGTGCCATCGACCTCGCCCGGCTCGAGCCCACCGAGCAGCTGCGCCGCGCGATCGAGCATGTCGACCGGACCGGCGAGCGTCGAGAGTGCCTGCGCCAGCACACGATCCATGCAATCCTCCACTGCGTTGAGCGTCACGAGCTCTTGGGGCACCACGGCCGAGGCACGGTTGCGCACGCGTGCCACAAACTCGAGCGTCGACAGATACACATCGCCAAAGGGTGCAAAGTCGCCCTGGTAGCCGCCGGACAGCGCGGGCGCCGCCAGCGCGTACTCGGTCTTGGAAAGCGGGCTCAGCGCCATAGCGCCCAGCTCGAGCGCCGTATCCTCGAGCATCAGGCCCAGCGCACGCGAACGCAGGCGTTCGGCATCGCCCGCCGACACGTCGCGGTCGAGCACGCGCGCCGCATCCGGCGCATCGCGCTCGACGGTGCGAATGTGCAAGCGCTCGGCGATTGAGCGCACGGCAGAACAGCGGGTGGCCTCTGCCTCCTCCTGCGCCGGCGTAAAGATGCGATTGCGCCCCAGCACCAGGCCAATCACATTACGCGGACCCAAGGCATCGACGGCAAGCGCCGCAAGCAAAGACGACGGCAAATCACCCTCGAGCGCCACCACGGCGCGCGACGTGCCATGGGCACGGGCGTTATCGCGCACAGCGAGCACCAGCGCCTGCCACAACCACTCCTCGGAACGAAACTCGGGCAGCTCGTGGTCTTCCAAAGCATCGAGCATTACGCCGCGCTGAATTTCCTGAACCAGCAGGCTCTCCTCAAAGCACGGCGCTTGGGCCACCACTCGCCCGCAGTCGTCGAGCACAAACGACCCGCCGGTATACACCGACTCGTCATAGGCACCGACCGGCGCCATGCAGGCAAACCATACGCTGCGCTTGGACGCGATCTTGCGGTAGGCACCGCTGCGAACGGCGGCAATGGCGGCCGTCTCGCGGTCGGTCATATCAAACGCGTTGAACTGAAAATAGGCGATGAGGTCGACGCCGGTCGGCAGCATCTCGAGCTCGCGGTTCAGGTCAAACACCACGGCGATGCGCACGCCGTCCACGTCAAACACCGGAGGCGCCCAACGCGCGTCGTTGTTCTCGCCACGCTGCAGGGCAATACTTGCGCGCGCGGGCACCACGCGACCATCTTTGAGCATCATATAGTCAAGCAGGGGCTGGCCCTCAAACGAAACCGCAGAGGGCACGATGCAGATCATGTCGAGCTCTTGGATGCGCTCAGCAACGCCCGTCAGGCCCGTCAGCATATCGTGCTCAAAATCGGCAGCGCCCACCAGGCTGCCCGGCATGGCACCCATAAAGAGCGGGGCCGGAACGCACAGCACGCGCGCGCCGCGCTCATGAGCCAGGCGAGCCTGGTCCTCGATGCGGCCGCAAATGCCCTCGATGTCACCCAGGCGCATATCGATCTGTGCAAGTGCGAGCTTCATGGCCCCGCCCTTTCCGTCTTAAAACGTCGTTGTCGTAGTAAAAGCGCCGGCCGCATAATGCAGCCGGCGCTCGCATGTGCATATGCTAGCTATGATACCCCGAGCGGGGGCGCGCTCCTAGAACGTCGCGGACCACAGCCCATGCAGGTTGCAGTAGGCATAGACGGTACCGGTCTTGGAACCGCCAGCGAAAAACGTCGTGGGCTTCATGCCGGGCTCAAGGTAATGGACCTCCAGGCGGCCCTCGGCCTCAAGCGCGATCCACTCGATGTAGTGCTCGGGCAGCATGGGGTGCTCCGTCGAGCCCACGCGCGCGCGAATGACGTGGCCGTCGCGCTCGATCTCGACAACAGGCACGTGCTTCTCGTGCGCCGCATCCTCGGTGTTTGCCGTCAGCTCCGTGCAGCCGGCAGGGGTCGCAACGCCGTCGCCAAGGGCGGCAACGAGCTTGCCGTCGGAGTCCTTAAAGAATTTCGCCATGATGTTCTCCTTTGCTGATGTGCCAATATTCCTGATGCTTCTTATGCCCAAAGGTAGGCGAACCATCCACGGCATGGCAAATGAACACATATCGAGGGGCTCGGCAGAGTCCAGGGCGCTCAGGCAATTCCGAGTACCTGTCCTGGCACCCATCGGCATGCGCAAGTTAGCGACCGTCGCCACCGAGCAGTGCCAGAACATCCTCGCGCGTGAACAGTGCCGATGAGATGCCATCGCCGCCGAGCACGCTGTTAACCAGATCGCGCTTGGACTCCTGCATCTGCATAATGCGCTCCTCGATCGTGTCCTTGGCGATGAGCTTGTACACGGTCACGGTGTGCTGCTGGCCAATGCGGTGGGCGCGATCGGTCGCCTGGTCCTGCGCGGCCACGTTCCACCACGGGTCGTAGTGGATGACCACGTCGGCAGCCGTCAAATTAAGGCCAACACCGCCCGCCTTGAGCGAAATCAAGAACACCGGCACCTCGCCTGCCTGGAACTGCGCAACCATCTTGGCGCGGCTCTCCTTGGACGAAGCGCCCGTGAGCTTAAGAAAGCCGATGTCCTCCTTGGCCAGGCGCTTGCCAATGATATCGAGCATGCCCGTGAACTGGCTGAATAGCAGAATGTGGTGCCCGCCGTCGAGCGCACCGTGCACGAGCTCCATGCAAGCGTCGAGCTTGGCGCTCCCCGCCTTGTAGTCCTCGTAGTGTAGATGCGGGTCGCAGCAGATCTGGCGCAGCTTGGTGAGCTCGGCGAGCACCTTGAGCTTGTCTTTCTTAAACTCGGATGCCTCACGATGCTGTACCTGCTGGGCGATGCGGTCCTGGTTGGCCAGGTAGAGCTTGCGCTGCTCGCCGGTGAGCTGTGCCATGACAGTGTCTTCGATCTTCTCGGGCAGGTCGGCCACCACGTCTTCCTTAACACGGCGCAGCACAAACGGCGACACGAGCGCTTGCAGGCGAGCGGCGCTATCGCCCTCGGCATGCTCGACAGGGCTCTCGAAGCGCTTGGCAAACGACTCGCGCGTCCCCAAAAGGCCCGGCATCAAAAAGTCGAAGATGCTCCAGAGCTCGGACAGGCGGTTTTCGATGGGCGTGCCCGTCAGAGCAAAGCGCACACCGGCCGGCAGGCGCTTGGCGGCGCGCGCCACCTGCGTGAGCGGGTTTTTAATGTACTGGGCCTCGTCGAGCACAACACGGGCAAAGTCCTGTTCGGCATACTCGTCGATATCGCGGCGCATGAGGTCATACGACGTCACGACCACGTTATGCTCGTCGGCGCCGGCTATCTGCACGCGGCGCTGCGCCTTGGCACCCACGATGGCGCACACGTCGAGCGAAGGCGCAAAGCGCTCCAGCTCGGCAGTCCAGTTATACACGAGCGACGCAGGGCACACCACGAGCGTGGGCTTGGCGTCCCCCGCCTCCACGCGCGCCAGGATATGTGCGATCATCTGCAACGTTTTGCCCAGGCCCATATCGTCGGCCAAGATGCCGCCGAGGCCCAGATGCTCAAGCGAGCCGAGCCACTGGTAGCCATCGACCTGGTAGCCACGTAGCGTGGCCTTGAGAGATGCCGGCACCGTAAAGTCCATCTTGCCGAGCGTATCCAAGCGCTCGACGGTGCGACGGAATGCAGCGTCGCGATCGGCTTCGAGCGCGGGCGTGCGCGCAAGCATGCTGTCGACAAACAGGGTACTCGACGCGGGAAGCGACACGCCGTCGAGCAGATCGACGGCATCGACGCCCAGATCCTCGGCAAGGCCAAACGCGGCGCGCGCTCCCTCGTCCAGGCGAATGATGTCGCCCGACGTGAGACGCGCAAACGTCTGGTGACGCTTATACGAATCCAGATAGATGGCAAGATCTGCCGCCGAAAGACCGCTCGCGCCCAGTTCGACATCGAGCAGGTTGCTCTTGACGGTCGCACGCACCGAAAGCTTGGGCGCAGGGCGGACCGAGATCTGGCGCAGACGGTCGCTGAGCATGACCTCGCCCAGCTCGGACAGGGCAGACAGGCCCTCGGTCAGCAAGTGGAACAGGCTCTCGTCGTCGCGCTCCTCAAACGCCAGGCCGCCCTCGTAAAAGTCGAAATACAGGGCCGCCGTGTCCATAACGCGAAACTCCGCCACCGTATCGCGGGGCGGAACGCCGGGGCGTCGCTCTTCGAAAGGACTGCCCGGAGCGCCCAGGCTAAAGAGATCTGTCGACCAGTCGCCGTAGGCCACCGTAATCTTGCAGGTCACAAGGCCATCGTCGACGCCAATCGCCATGGCAAAGCTCGGCTCGGGCGCCACGGCGTCAAGTACGGCGGGAGCGGTCAAGTCGGTGTAGTCGCGCAAGATAGGCAGTGCCATGCGACAGAACTCGCCCACCTGGTCGGCGGCGATATGGACCGGCGTGCGGCAGGGCAACAAGTGCGACAGGAACGGCGCCGCATGTTGGGCAAACGCCATGTCGGTACGGCGCGCGCGGCGCGTATCGACCAGATAGGCTGCGTCACCAGCGACAAAACAGTACATATCGGCCGGAAGGCGCAAGTCATAGCTGCCTCCCGCCGCCGGTGCAATCTTGGCGGCAAGGAGCGGCGGGCGCTTAGCCGGGACTTCGCCCTCCCCCTGCGGCGACGGCTCGACGGCCACCTCGTAGGCGCGATGCGTCGTCGTCCCCCGCGACCAAGCAGGCTCAAAGGACATAGTCCTGCCACGCAGCAAGTCCAGCACGGACACGACGGAATGCTCGGATACCGGCAACTGACGCTCGGCGACAAAACCGCTGCGGGCAAAGTCGTACGATGCCGAGCGCGAACTCGTGATGTCGCTCAGGTAGGCGACCGTCATTGCGACAAAGTCGAGCAGCTTTGTCGACACGCCATCGAAAGCCTCGGGCACATGGACAAACGTAAGCTTCTTGCCATAGGAGAACGTA
>CABUTL010000132.1 GCA_902494375.1 uncultured Collinsella sp. | reverse complement strand
CGCCGCTCGCGACGAGCGCGAGCCGCGCGAGGATCGCGGTGGCGAGGGCTCGGCCGACCAGGGTCAAAAGCGCCGTCGCCGTCGCCGTTCCCGCAAGCCGCGCCAGGATGGTGGCGAGGGCTCGACCCCGTCTTCGTCCGCACCACAACCGCCCGCCGGCGAATAACGCCCGCGAGCGGATTTAGCTCGCCTTGCCCCGAGCGCATCGGGGTATCATAGCGCTGAATCAACAACCCTCCCTGCGACCGAACGTAGGGAGGGTTGTATCTTGAAGAGCCGTTTGAACATATTGAGCCGTCTGCAGGGCGCCGGTGCCCTACCGTTTGCGGACGAATTGCTACCGTTTGCCGAGCACGCGACGTACGAGGCGCTTGAGGCGTTGTCGCCCACGCGATGTGCCGGCTGCGAACGCGCCGGTGCGCTTATTTGCCAAGACTGCCTGGCCGCGCTCACGCTCATCGACCCACGTCATAGCTGCACCCGATGCGGCGCCCCGTTTGGGGATTTGCTGTGCACTGAGTGTTCGGTCGAGGGCACGTCCTCGGCAATGGCGGAGGCACTCGACCGCTGCTTGGCGTGCGCTGTCTATGCGCATCCGCTGCCGCGCATCATTAAAGCGTACAAGGACGCGGGCGAGCGACGTCTGGCTCCGTATCTGGCGGAGCTGGTCTACGACACCGCCCTGCATGCCCAGGTCGTAGCGCCCGATCGCTACGGAGGTGTGCTGTCCGGTGCGGATGCGGTGGTGTTTGTGCCTGCGACGGCGGCAGCGTTTCGGCGGCGTGGTTTTGATCATATGGAGGCCATTGCGCGCCCATTTTGCGAGCTGTCGGGTGTTCCCTTGCTCGATGCTCTCGTCAAGTACGGGCATGGCGACCAGCGCGAACTCGGTCGTGAGGAGCGCCGCGAGCGTGCCCAAGGCATGTACGAGACGGTTGAGGACGTGCACGGCCGCCGCTTGCTGCTTATCGACGACGTTATCACCACGGGTGCGACGATGGCAGCGGCTTCGGCGGAACTCAAGCGCGCCGGCGCTGCGGCAGTCGATGGCCTTGCTATCGCACGCGTTTGGTAGGGGTGGTTTTGTGTCAGTAAAGATTGAGCGGCGCAACGAGCCGACAGGCGAACAGCTGGCTGCTTCCGTAATTCTGACGGGTGCCTCGGCGCTACGCATGATGCGCGCCGAGCGCCGACAAATGGGTTACATCAGCTGGAGGGACCTCGATCCCGATGAAGAGCGCCGCGCGCTGCGCACGTCGTCGCCCTCGACCGAGGACATCTATCTTCCCGAATTTGGTGCGGATTGGGGCCGCAAGCGGCGAGGTGCAAGAGGATTTGTGCTTGCTGGTAGGGTCTGCAGCGCAGCGCCGCCGTATTCTTGGCGTGAGCTGGTCCGTATGCTCTGAGTTGCCCGCCGGCTCGATTCTAGAGGTGGAACCGGGGGTGTACAGTCTATCTCCCGAGGCCCTTTGTGTTGTCGTCGCCCGCGAGGTCGGCTGTATCCAGGCGTTTGCCCTGGCCCAGGAGCTGTGCTCTAAGATTTCACTGAGTGACCGCGGGAAGTATCTGCCTCCCTACACCTCGCCTGTCGTGAACAAATTGGCAAAGGACAAAGACCAGCCGCCAGATGTCGGTTACTTTGAGGTCGAGTCCGTGCTGACACCCGATTGCCTGGTAGATTACCTCGCGGCATGCAAGGGGAGCGCGGCCAAGCAGCTGCGGCGGCTGTGTCCCTATCTGTCGGAAAACCTGCGTTCACCCATGGAGTGCATCATGCTTGCCATGTTTTCGCTTCCGTTTTCCTATGGCGGATTTGCCTGTGGTCCCTTTAAGACCGACTACAAGATCGAGTTCAACGACCGTGCACAGGCGATCTCGGGGATGCCGCATGCGGTTTGCGATGCCTTTCAGGAAGCAGCCCGGTTTGACTTGGAATACAACGGTGAGCTGGGCCATTCTTCTCGGAGGGGACGTATCCATGATGAAAAGCGCAACACGGGCTTGATTACTATGGGAATCGAGGTCGCGACGGTCAACAACGAAATGCTCTGTGACATGGAAGCGATGGAAGCACTCGCATGGCGCATCCACCAGCGTATGGGTAAGCGATATCAGAATCGCGTAGAGGCTCGTCGAAAGAGGCAAGATGCTCTGCTGAATACGCTCCGAGCGTGCTTTGGGCTCAAACCAGCGTAAAACTATGGCTTTATAGGGGGTCTGTTTATATGCTCTGTGCAAAAAACGGCAAATATGAGTACTGTTACTAGATTAGTGACAGCAAAAACAAAGAAACTTGGGCCGATAATCTGGATTCAGCGAAGAGATAATAAACGAATGTGGAATATCTTGGCGCCAAGCAGGCTGTGCGGAACTCAAAAAGGGCTCGTGAGGCGGTAATACGCTGCTACTAAATTGGTAACAGTACTCATATTTGCCGTTTTTTGCACACGGCACCCTGAGACGGGTGCCCCGGAGCTCCCCGTAGGGGAGCTCCGGGCTTCATAGGGGCACGAATAGCCCGCTCCGACCTGCGAAATCTGTACTCGCGATGCGAATAACGCCCCTAACCTTAAACTTTAGCTTGAACTTAGCTATAATGCGCTACGTTCCTGCCAGGCTGTGGTTGCGGACGGACGAAATGCCCGTCCTAGTCCAAGACAGACGCGGTCAAAGGGATCCACGTAAGCGACCGCGTGCGCGCGGCGCGATCATGGCGCGTCCTAGATGTAAGCCGCACCGTCCGTTCTACTTTCTTTGGGGCAATACCGCCTCGCGGGCGAGCGGGCCAGTCGTGAAGGTGGCTGCGGCCTCCCGAGCAAACACCCCGGTGCGCAAGTGTGGGGTCAAATACCAGGTCAGCTGGTGGGAACAACCTGATATTCCGCGCAACGCACGGATCGTATACGACACAGAAGGCAGGGTAGTGGACATGGTGAGGGGCAGCTTGATGCACGCGGCTCGGTTAGGTGCTGGGACCGCAGCGGTCATCGCCGTTTTGGGCCTGAGCGGATGCGCGTTCAACCCGCTGTCTACGTTCACGACTCCCACGATCGACCAGATCGAGTACGAGACCGTCACGCCGGCGGTGTCGGACGATGCCCTGGTCACTCCCGGAACCCTGACGGTCGCCCTCGATACTTCCGATGCGCCGCAGGCAATGCAGGGCGCCGACGGCGAGCTCACGGGATATGCGGTCGACGCCGCCCGCGCCCTCGCAAGCCGCATGGGCCTTAAGGTTGCCTTTGTCGATGCGTCCTCGGCAGGTTCCGCGCTCGGCGACAAAAAGGCCGATATCTTTATCGGCGAGATTAACTCCACGGACGGGGACATTAGCTCGCTCGGCACCTGCCTGTACGATGCCACTTCCGTGTTCGGTAAAACTAGCGATGGTGGGTCGCTAAGCGTTTCCACCGATACCCTTAACACGTCCACCCTGGGCGTTCAGGCGTCCTCGGCCTCGCAGGAGGCGCTTGCTAAGCAGAGCATCACCGCCAACCAAAAGACCTACTCCAACATCAACGAGTGCTTTGAGGCGCTCGAGTCCGGCGAGGTCGACTATGTGATCTGCGACTCCACGGCCGGCGGCTACCTTGCACGCCTGATGAGCGAGGTCTCCTATGTCGGTGCGCTCGAGGCGCCCTCGACGCTTGGTGTTGCGGGCGCCTCGTCCAATGACGAACTGTGCCGTGCCGTGAGCGACGCCCTCGACGACATCACGGTCGACGGTACGCTCGAGGCAGTCCACTGCGTCTGGTATGGCACGATGCCCTACGACCTCACCACTAAGACGGTTTCGGGCGCTAACGTGCAGCCGGGCGACTCTGAGTCCAGTGAGACCACGTCCTCCGGCAGCGAGTCCTCCGATTCCGACAATGAGACCGCATCCTCCGAGGACAAATCGTCCAGCCAGGAAGGCGCCATCACCGACGACGACATTAACAAACTCAATAGCTAGTTATTGCTAGGGGTGGTGTCTCCTATACGTTGGAAAGGACACCTCTTCACGGTTTCAACACGCACTGCCGGGTTTCCCCAATAGGGGAGCCCGGCTTTTTCATCCCTATAAAACCAGCAGGTCAAAGCCAATTTTCGAGACCAAATACAAATCTGTGGGCTCCCTCCTATAGCGCACTTTGCCATGGAAAAGTACGAGACTTCGGTATGCGGTATCAAGCAATCGTTATTCGGGTCTTTAGGAATCCGCGTGATTAAATGCACGGCAATGGGTACATAGCCAGTACAGTAAGTCCCCGAGGCAGATTGGAGCCACGTATGGATATCAAGGTTTCTGGACGCAAGACGACGGTAACCGATGCTCTGCGTGCGCATGTGGATGAGAAGATCGGCGAGGCGCTCAAGGTTTTCGATATCGAGCCCATGACAGTCGACGTCGTGCTTCGTTATGAGAAGAACCCCTCGAACCCCAACCCGGCAATCGTCGAGGTTACGGTTCGCGCTCGCGGTTCGGTGATTCGCGTTGCCGAGCACGGTGCAGATATGTACGCCGCCATCGACCTCTCCGCCGATAAGGTCACCCGCCAGCTGCGCAAGTTCAAGACCAAGGTCGTGGACAACCGCCAGGGCGGTGCCAGCGCGGCGGATGTCGCACCGGTCGAGCGCGTCGAGGATCTGGCCGACCTGCTGCTGCCCGAGGAGGAGGACGACCTGCTCGTCCGCGAGAAGGTCATCGATGTCACCCCGATGACTGAGGAGCAGGCGCTGGTGCAGACCGATCTGCTGGGCCACGACTTCTACGTGTTCGAGAACGCGACGACTGGCCTTATCAATGTGGTGTATCACCGTAAGAATGGTGGATATGGCATCATCAAGCCCCGTATCGAAACACTTGACGAGTAAAATACGTTAACTTGCATGAGTTAACGGCCGGCGGCCATCCCATGCG
>CABUTL010000131.1 GCA_902494375.1 uncultured Collinsella sp. | reverse complement strand
TTCTAGTATAGGAAAAGGAATTTCTCGGGGCCGCCTCTCGGCGGCCTTGCGAAAAACAAATCCAAGTTAGACCATTTCAAATGGTTCGATGTCTGCCCGGATGCGACACAGCTTGTGTGTCCATCCTCGCAGTATCCGGTTCTCAAGGTGCACGCCTGCGCTGGTTCCCGGTTCGACCGGGCCGCGCGGCAAGGAGATATATTGCCAGACCGGAGGGGCGCCGTGGGCGGGAATCTGGGCGTACACATTTCCTACACATCTTGTGATCCGACTAACGTTTGCCAGCCGTTAACTACCGCTCGCCGAGCATCTCTTTATATAAGGCAGTCTCATGGTTAAAGCGGATACGTCCCCCTAGCTAAAGCACAGCCAGCATCGAGCAACTCATCACGTTCTTCCACCGAGAACCCCTCGGCGTAGACGCGCACCACTGGTTCGGTCCCGCTAGGACGGACCAGCAGCCACGTGTCATCCTCGAATGACAGACGCAAGCCGTCCATATGACTAACGTTTTGCGGCACCTTGCCACAAATCGACTTGGGGTTTACGCCCGGCAGCAGGGTTCGTAACGTTTCGGCATCTTCGGCCTCAAGGCGCAAGTCGCGTCGACCGTAACTCGTCTTACCAAAACTGTCCTCGAGTTGGTCGACCAGAACGCCCAAAGGCGCGTCCGTCTTTGCCATAAGCTCACACAGAATCAGACAGGCGAGGATTCCATCGCGCTCGGGCATATGCGCGGCGATGCCGATACCACCGGCTTCTTCGCCGCCCATGAGGACGCCGCCCTTCTTCATCTCCGCCGCTATATATTTGAAACCGACTGGTTTGACGGTCACGCGACAGCCAAGCGCCTCGGCAATGCGACGCACGAGCGTCGAGCATGAAAGATTGACGACGACGCGCCCCTCCAAATTACGAAATTGAACCAAGTCGCCCAAAACGAGCGCCATGATCTGATGCGGATGTATATATCTGCCGCGCTCGTCAACCGCGCCGATACGGTCGGCGTCGCCGTCGGTCACCAGGCCAGCGCAAGCTCCGTCCTCGATAACCGTGCGCTCGCAAGCGTCCACCCACGGTTCAACGGGGTCGGGGCAGATATCTTCTTGGTCAGACGCCTGCCCGGCGTGAATCTCGTGCACCTCAACGCCAAGCTCGCGCAGCAAGTCGGCTAGATAGCCCTGGGCTGCGCCGCCCATGGGATCGACAACCACGCGCAAGTGCGCGGCGCGGATGGCTTCGGCATCGACAAACGATGCCACCGCCTGCATATAGTCAGGAATGATATCCGCGGTGCGATATTGCCCCTCGATCCCCATTGGCTCGGGAGCCATAGTCTCTTCGAGCTCTTCGATGACATCCTGGTTGGCGGTCGAGCCGTCACCCATGCGAATCTTGAGGCACAGATAGCCCTGCGGATGATGGGACCCCGTCACCATGAGCGCGCCGCACGCTTCACCGTCATAAGCCGCCGCCCACGTAAGGGCAGGGGTCGGGACAGGTCGCGAAGCGAGCACGGCGTCTAGCCCGTGCGCTGCTAGCACGCCCGCCGCAAGCTCAGCGAACTCGCGCGCCAGGGGCCGGGTGTCGAACCCTATATATACCGTTTTGCCCGGATTGGTCTTTTGCCACAACTCGCCGACGGCATCGGCGATACGGGCAACGTTATCGGCAGTGAAGTCCTCATCGACGCGAGCGCGCCAACCGTCAGTTCCAAAATGAATTATCGCGCACACGCGCAGACACCTCACAGTGTTTGGATCATGGTACGCATGGGGTATACCCGCAACATGCACTCGGCAACCTGCCGGCACCAGCATTCACCATTTGGGCAAATGCTGCCGAGGACATGCAAGCAATAAAAAAACCGCCCCGTATGGAGCGGTTTGCCCTTTATATATCGAGCGCCTCGGCCATCGCTGCCGTAGTGATTGCCGTGGTTCCACAGCAACTGCCCACCATTGCGGCACCGGCATGTCTCCATTCGATGCATGCGCGCGCGAAAGCTTCGGGGTTCTCGTGCCATACGGGGCCATCCTGAGTCTGGACCGGATCGCCTACGTTGGGACGCACCGTGACGGGAGTAGTCGCCGATGCAACCATCCTGGGCACCGCCGCGTTCGCGGCCGCAAGCGAACAGCAATTAACACCAACCGAATTTGCGCCGTGTTTTTCGGCGTACAAA
The DNA here is from genome assembly GCA_902494375.1 of uncultured Collinsella sp. Classification (GTDB taxonomy): domain Bacteria; phylum Actinomycetota; class Coriobacteriia; order Coriobacteriales; family Coriobacteriaceae; genus Collinsella. The sequence goes on along the minus strand of CABUTL010000131.1, from coordinate 2,743 downwards.
ACGGCTGCCTCGATGTTGAGGCCATCGCCCAACAGGTCGCCTTTATCGTCAACGACAAAACTCACCAGAACAGGCATGCCATCGGCGGCATCTCGGGCGCCGGCAAGCATGGGCTGCAAATTACGGATAGACGTCACCGTCTCGATCAGCAGACCGTCAACGCCGGCGTTGAGCAAGGCGTGCGCCTGTTCGCGCGCAATGCCTCGGATTTCACGATACTCGGCAGAGTCCTCGGCAAACCACTCAATACCGATCGGGCCCATCGAGCCTAGCAGCAGCTGAGGGTGCGCCTGGCGGGCATCGTCGACGGCCCCGCGATTGACCTCCGCCACGGACGGCGCAATCTGGTCGTGCTTGAGGGCATAGCTCGATGCCTGAAAGGTGTTGGTAATGAGCACCTGCGCGCCGGCGGCGACATACAAGCGATGGATACGAGAAACGGTCTGCGGCTCTGCCAGATTCCAAAACGCCGGTGGAATGTCGGCGGCATCGTACTCACTCAACAGAACACTGCCCATGGGACCCTGCGCCAACAAGGTCTCGCTCGACAAGCGGCGCGTAAGTTCCTCGGCACCAAAGCGGTTGTAATAACTCGTATCCATATATATCCCGCTATTCCTCGACGCTGATTCCCTGCTTTTCGAGATAGGCGAGCCAGCGGTTCATCGTGTCCTCGGAAAGCGCATGCTCCATCATGCAGGCCTCGGAATCGGCTCGCTCAAATTCGACACCGAGCTCCTGAACCAAAAACGTGCGGATGAGGCGATGACGGTACCAGATAGCCGTACCAACCTCGCGGCCGCGATCGGTCAGGACTACCTTGCCGTAGTGCGATTGCTCGACAAGTTCGGATGCCTTGAGCGCCGAAACCGCTTTATTGACCGATGCCTTGGAGACGCCAAGACGCTGCGCGATGTCGACCGATCGCACGCCGTTGGTTTCCCCCTCTTCGCTTTCAATGCGAACCATGCACTCCAAGTAGTCTTCGTTCGCCACCGTCAGATGTAGTTCGCGCGAGCTATTTGTCGTATCCATGATCTTCCGTCCCTTCTGCATTCAATGGCTGATTCTACCCCATCCAAGCGTCGTGGTATGCCGTGGCATACCGTGCTAGAGTTCTTGTTGCACACGACGACCAAGATTGGAGCGGTCTTTATGGAAAACACCACCACGAGCCCCGATGTCCTCGAACGCTTTTTGCGCTACGTCCAGATCAACACGCAGTCCGAGGATGCAAACTGCGACCAGGTACCCTCGAGCGCCGTTCAGTTTGACCTTGCCAACGTGCTGGCTGAAGAGCTGCGCGAGCTTGGTGCGGAAGATGCCCACGTGACCGAGCACGCCTATGTCTGCGCGCATATCCCCGCAAGTGCGGGCGCTGAGGACAAGCCCGCCCTGGGCCTGATCGCCCATCTCGACACCACCGAAGTTGCACCGGGCGCCGGCGTGAAGCCGCACATCGTGCACTACGAAGGCGGCGACCTGGTCTGCGGCACGGTTGACGGTAAACCCGTTGCCATGAGTACCGCCAAGCTTCCCGCCCTGAATGACCTCGCGGATGAGGACCTGGTCTGCAGCGATGGCACCACGCTGCTGGGCGCAGACGACAAGGCAGGCGTCGCCGAGATCATGTCGCTTGTCGCGCGTATCGCTCAGGACCCTTCTCTGCCCCATCCCGCACTCGGCATTTGCTTCTGCCCTGACGAGGAGATCGGCCACGGAGCCGAGCTGTTGGATATCGATACCTTTGGCTGCAAGTACGCCTACACGGTCGACGGCGGCCCCATCGGCGAACTGGAGTGGGAGTGCTTTAACGCCGCCGAGGCGACCGTCCGCTTTGAGGGCCAGTCCATCCACCCGGGCGACGCTAAGGGCCGTATGGTCAACGCAGGCAATCTGTTCTGCGACTTCAACGCGTTGCTCCCCTACGTGCAGCGACCGGAGTATACGGAAGGCTACGAGGGCTTTTATCACCTTGAGGGTGTATCTGCGACCGTCGATCACGCCACAGCGCGCTATATCGTCCGCGACCATGACGCCGCCAAGTTCCAGCAGAAACTCGACCTTATTGATGCCGCCGCCTCGATGCTCAACCAGTGTCTGGGTGAGGAGCGCGTGACGGTCGAGATTAAGCAGCAGTATCGAAATATGGCCGAGATCGTTCGTGACTATCCCGAGCTTATTGATGTTGCCAAGGAAGCCTATCTTGCCTGCGGCGTTGAGCCCCAAGTGCTGCCGATTCGTGGCGGCACCGACGGCGCTCAGCTGTCGTTCCGCGGTCTGCCCTGCCCCAACCTTTCCACAGGCGGCTACTGCTACCACGGCGTTAACGAGTTTGTCCCGGTCAGCTCGCTCGTCAAGATGACCGACGTCCTCCAGGAACTCGTCGCCCGCTTCGCATAAGCCTGGCTGCACAAGCCTAATAGAGAAATCGCCCCGTCCTCACCAGAGAACGGGGCGATTATTTTTGGTGCACTGAGGACAGGTAGATGTGCACCAGCCTCTTGGCGTAAGAAGTGTCCCAAACTGCCGGCACATAAGGAACGTCCCCAAGTGCCAAGTGTCAAGTGCCGCAAGAGTGTCCCCTTTGACTAGTCGTTTAAGAACGTCCCCGATGACTACCACTACACAGCATCGCAGGTTGAGCCAACGTCAGCGAGCGCCGCCCAAGGCGGACAAGTTGGCATGAAAAAGGCAGGGCATTGACCTTCTGGTCATGCCCTGCCTTTTGAATGACAAATTG
>CABUTL010000130.1 GCA_902494375.1 uncultured Collinsella sp. | reverse complement strand
CGCAGCTTGAGGAAGTGACCGGTGCGCACATGCAGGCCCAGGAGGACGTTGACGCCGCTGGTCCTGCTGCCGCTGAGCTCCACGAGCGGCGCGCGGCGCTCGACAATCAGATTTCGCAGCTTACGCGTGAGCAACGCGATGTGCAGCGCGTGGCCGACAACGCCGCGCTCGAGCTCGCCAAGGTGAAGGATTCCTTGAGCAATGCCGAGGTCGAGGACAACATGTATGTCTCGCGCCTGGAGCAGATTGACGAGCAGCTCGAGGAGGTCACGGCCTCGCTCGAGAGCCGTCGCAACCGCGCAGAGGAGCTTGAGGGTGCTCTTGAGGAAGCGCGCCAGGCCCAGGTCGATGCGCGTGAGGCCACCGAGGTCGCCCGTGCGGCGCTGAAGGACTTGCGTGCCCGCGAGAGCGAGGCGCGCAACAAGTTGTCTGAGGTGCGCTCGGAGCTTGCCAGCCAAAAGAAGCTTGATGCCCGCATGGCCGACAGCTCGCCGCTCGTGAGCCGTCTGGTGGGTGCGTTGGGCGATGATGTCTCGGGTCGTCTGGGCGACGTGCTAGAGGCCCCGCGCGAGCTTGAGGGCCTGGTGGAGCAGCTACTTGCCGGCGATATCGATGCCCTGTTGTTTGATGACGCCGCCGCGCTTGAGCGTGCCGGTCGTGCGGCTCTGGACCAGAAGAAGGCCTCGGGTGAGGCGCTGTTGGTGGCGTGCGGCGTGAGCGGCTCTGCTGCCTCCGAGGGCGCTGCCGGTTCGCGTCTGGTCGATCGCCTTTCCGTGCGTGCCGGTTATGGCCCGATTGTCGAGGCGCTGCTCGGTGGCTATTACGTGGTCGATGACTTGGCTGCCGCGCTGGCTGCGCCTGTCGTTGACGGTGTGACCTATGTGACCCCCGATGGCGCCCGCGTAAGCTGTGGCGGCCTTGTGCGCGTGGGCCTCGATGCCGGCGAGGCGTCGGGTGCCCTGGAGCGCAAGCGTCGCATTCGCGAGCTGGAGGGCTTGGAGCCCGATTTGGCTGCCGTGTTTGAGCATGTGTCGGATCAGGTCGTCGAGGCCAATGCGGCCGTCGAAGAGGCGCGTGCCGCTGAGGGCGATGCCGCCGGCGAGATCGCCCGTCTTGAGGGCGAGCGCCGCTCGTTGCTCTCCGAGATCGGCCGCTTGGAGCAAAGCGCCAACAATGCCGAGGTCGAGCGCGTGCGCATCTCCAAGCGCCGCGAGCAGGCCTCCGAAGCCGTTCGCGCTGCGCGCCCGCGCGTTGACGAGCTCACCCGTTCGCGTGACGAGGCCCGCGCGCAGACAAGCGATCTGGGCTTGCAGATTGCCGAGGCCAACGACGAACTCGATCGCGTTCGCCGTGACGATTCCGAGGCTGCCGGCAAGCTCGCCGACGCCAAGGTTCGCCTAGCCCAGACAAGCGAACGCCTGCGTTCGCTGAAGGGCCGCGTGCCCGATCTGGAGCATCGTCTTGAGGGCATCGACCGTCGTATCCGCGGAACACGCCAGGCTTCGCGCTCGCTCGAGTTGCTGCGCCTGCGCGTCGACCCCATGCACGAGCGCTATTCGGCCTTGCTGGAGCGCGCGTCGGATTGGGCAGCGCGCCTGCGTGATCAGGCCTCTCTGGAGGAGGCGGACTCCGCTTCGCTCAAGAAGACCATCGAGGATGCCAAGGCAGAGGTTGCCCGCGCTAAGGAGCGGGTTGATGCCGCCACGGCGACGCAAAATGAGTTCAAGGTTGCGCGCGGCAAGCTCGAGGTGCAGGTCGAGGCGGCCATTAAGGCCATTACCGCCGATGGCACCACGGTGCTCGAGGAAGCGCTCATGCTTCCTGCTCCCACCGACCGCGACGCCGCCGAGCGCGAGCTCAACCAGCTCGTGCGTCAGATCAACAATCTGGGCCCCGTGAACCAGGTTGCCATGGAGGAATACGAGCAGCTCAAGCGCCGCGCCGATTACATCGAGGAGCAGCTGGCCGATCTGGAGAGCGCGCGCAAGGCGCTCACCAAGATCACGGTGGCCATCGACCGTAAGATGCGCAAGGCGTTTCTGGTGACGTTTGAGAAGGTCGATGCGAACTTCCGCGAGATCTTCGCCATGCTCTTCCCGGGCGGTCAGGCTCATCTGGAGATGACCGATCCCGAGCATCCGGCCGAGACGGGCATTGAGGTCGTGGCGCAGCCGCGCGGCAAGCGCATCACCAAGATGATGCTCATGTCGGGTGGCGAGAAGAGTCTGACGGCGCTCGCCCTGCTCTTTGCTGTGTACCGTACGCGCACGGTGCCGTTCTATGTGCTGGACGAGGTTGAGGCGGCGCTTGATGACGCCAACCTGTCCAAGCTCATCGGAGCCCTCGATGTGCTGCGTTCCGATACACAGCTCTTGGTCATTTCGCATCAGCGCCGTACTATGGAGGACGCTGACGTTCTCTATGGCGTCTCGATGCAAGCCGACGGCGTCAGCCGCGTCGTCTCGCAAAAACTCGATCGCGAAACCGGAAAGGTCGTGAATGCATAATGGGATTCTTTGACGCTCTCTCGCGCGGACTTGAGCGCAGCCGCGAGGCCCTCAACGAGGTCTTCTACTTTGGCGGCGAGGTCGACGAGGAATTTTGGGAGGACCTTGAGGACACCCTCGTCATGGGTGACATGGGCGCCGAGGTCGCCATAAAGGTCTCCGATGACCTGCGTGATGCCGCGGCTAAGAAGAACCTCAAGACCGCCCCGCAACTCCGTCGCGCCCTGGCCGAGCAGCTTGAGCAGCACTTTGTGCCCATCGAGCGCGATCCGTTCTCCGATACGCCGAGCTGCGTGCTGTTTGTGGGCATTAACGGTGCCGGCAAGACCACGACGGTCGGTAAGATCGCGAGCGCCATGGCCGCCCGCGGCAAGAACGTCGTGATCGGTTCGGCCGATACCTTCCGCGCTGCCGCTATCGAGCAGCTCGATGTGTGGGGCCAGCGCGCTGGCGTCCCCGTCATCAAGCGCGACCGCGGCTCCGACCCGGCAAGTGTTTGCTACGACGTGCTCGACGAGGCCGACAAGCGCGGCAGCGACCTGGTGCTCATCGATACCGCCGGTCGTCTGCACACGAGCCCCGAGCTCATGCGCGAGCTTGCCAAGGTGGTCAATGTGACCCGTAAGCGCGCCGCCAATATGGCCGCCGGCCCCATGCCCGTCTATGTCGTGCTCGTGATCGATGCCGCAACGGGCCAAAACGGTCTGAACCAGGCGCTCGAGTTTAACGAGGCGCTTGGCCTGGACGGTATTATCATGACAAAGCTCGACGGCACGGCAAAGGGCGGTATCGCCATGGCCGTGGCCGAGAAGCTCAAGCTCCCGATCCTGCGCGTGGGCGTGGGCGAGCAGGTCGATGACCTTCAGGAGTTCAATGCCAAAGATTTCTGCCGCGCCCTGGTGGGCGAGTCCAATTAAGGAGTGACTAGTGTTTGATTCTCTGAGCGATCGCCTCAACGACACATTTGACCGCCTGCGCGGCAAGGGTAAACTGACCGAGGCCGATATCACCTCGGCCATGCGCGACATTCGCATGGCGCTGCTCGAGGCCGACGTCAACTTTAAGGTCGTCAAGGAGTTTGTCGCCAAGACCAAGGAGCGCTGCATGACCGCCGAGGTCATGGAGTCGCTGTCGCCGGCGCAAAACGTCGTCAAGATTGTGCTCGACGAGCTTACCGAGATGCTCGGTTCCACCGAGAGCAAGCTCGTCTTTAGCAACCGCATCCCCAATGTCATCATGCTCGTGGGCCTGCAGGGCTCCGGTAAGACTACGGCAGCCGTAAAGCTGGCTTATCTGCTCAAGAAGCAGGGTCGCTCGCCGCTGCTCGCCGCGTGCGACGTCTACCGCCCCGCCGCTGCCGACCAGCTGGCCACGCTTGGCGGCGAGATCGGCGTGCCGGTCTTCCGCGGTGACGGCGCGCACCCGGTCGATATCGCCAAGGGCGCCATCCAGGAGGCTATCGACCACCTGCGCGACGTGGTCATTGTCGATACCGCCGGTCGTCTGCAGATCGACGAGCAGATGATGCAGGAGGCCGTGGACATCAAGAAGGCCGTCAAGCCCGATCAGGTGCTGATGGTCGTCGATGCCATGACCGGCCAGGATATTGTCAACGTCGTCTCGACCTTCGCCGAGCGCACCGACTTTGACGGCGTGATCATCTCCAAGCTCGATGGCGACGCCCGTGGTGGCGGCGCGCTTTCTGTGCGCCAGGTGACCGGCAAGCCTATCAAGTTTGTTAGCATGGGCGAGAAACCCGATTCGCTTGAGCCGTTCTATCCCGACCGCATGGCCAAGCGCATCTTAGGCATGGGCGACGTTGTCGGCATCATCGAGAAGGCCCAGGAGGCGGCCGACGCCGAGCAGCTCGAGGCTGCCGAGCGCATGCTGCGCGAGGGCTTTACCATGAACGACATGCTCGACCAGATGAAGGCCGTCAAGAAAATGGGCGGCATGAAGGGCATTCTGGGCATGCTTCCCGGTGGTCAGCGCGCGCTCAACCAGATGGGCGGCAACCTGGACGAGGGCATCTTTGACAAGAACGAGGCCATCATCATGTCGATGACCAAGGAGGAGCGCCTGCGTCCCTCCATCATCAACGGTCAGCGCCGTGCCCGCATTGCCAAGGGCGCCGGCGTGACCCCCACCGAGGTCAACAGCCTTATGAAGCAGTGGGGCGAGATGAATAAGATGATGGGCCGCATGCGCACGATGGCCAATCAGGCGCAGGCCGGCGGCAAGAAGGGCAAGAAGGGTAAGAAGGGCAAAAAGATGCGCATGCCCAATATTCCCGGTCTGGATGCCATGGGTCTGGGCGGCATGGGCGGCCTGGGAACGGGCGGCCCCAAGTCCGATATGGACCTACTGCGCCAGATGGAAGCGCAGATGCGCAATAAGAAGTAACGGCTTGATTGAGTCGTGTATGGCGAAGGCCGCCTGGATGGTACT
>CABUTL010000129.1 GCA_902494375.1 uncultured Collinsella sp. | reverse complement strand
TAGAGCTTGCCGCGGCTGAGGCAGTTGGACAGGTTTTTAAAGTACTGCGGACCCTCGTAGCCGGCGCGCATGTTCTGGTAGATCGACAGATCCGAGAAGGTCTCGTTCATGATGGCGATGACCGTGGGCTTCTCGCTGTCGAACTGCTCCTTTGCGGCGGTGCGCTCGTCACTCTTGGCCGCGTCGGACTTGTCGTAGGCCTTGGCGTACTTTTTGAGCGTGGCCTTGGCATCGTCGACGGAGTAGTCGGCGGGTTTGGGCGGCTTGATGGACTGCGCTGCGCTAATGAAAGCGGGCAGGTAGCCCTCGCGCCAGTAGCTCTCGAGCGGGCGCCAGGTGTAGACGGTGATGCCGAGGGTGTTGTAGTAGTCGATGAGCGTGACGTGTGCGGTCACGCCGCCCAGGCACAGCACCGCCACGAGCAGGTTGGTGAGCAGCATGCGCTTGGCGTTGGCGGCGCCCTTCTGACGGTGCGGTGCCACCAGGCCGGCGTACTCGCACAGCAGCATGGCGATGGCGGTAAAGCCCATGGACAGCACGCAGAACAGTGAGATCGAGAAGGTGTAGCCGGTGCCGGCGACCGCGGCGGCGGTGGAGATGGCCGAAAGGTCGCCCGGCTGGATGGGCATGGATTTAAACGTGATGACGAAGAACTCGGCAATGCCCAGGACAAAGAGGGCAAAGGCCAGGACCGCGGGAGCTGCGCCGTGGCGCTGGAACAGGAAGAACAGGCCGACCATGAGCGTGGTGATGATGGCCCACTCGAGCAGGATGCATAGGGGGTAGACCCAGGTAAAGTCGTGGTTGGATGAGACCTCCATGCCCAGCAGCGCAAAAACGCCGGCGAGCAGCAGGCACAGGACGGCGGCGACGAGCGGTTTGCCCACAAAGGCGCCGCGCAGGCGGGCGAGCTTGCCGGTGGGGGCGGGGGCGTCGGGCTCGGCGAACGCAAAGACGCGCGGGGCGATGCGGTCGCGGGCGATACTGGCCCAAGCGCAGCCGGTGAGGATGGCATTGGTCAGGATGAGCATCACAAAGGCGAGCGGCTCGTTTTGCGCGACGAGACCAATAGCGCTCCAGACGGTCAAAAAGAGCTGGAACAGGCCAAAGGCGACGCTCCAGGCGAAGGCGCTCTTGGTGACGGTGCCCGACTGAGCGCGAATGGCCTTGGCCTCGCGCAAGACAAGGTAGACGGTCGCCGCAAGACCGACGAGCGAGATGGCGGCAGCGAACATGCTGAGACTCCTCACAAACTAAAACCTACGAAAGCGGGGGTTTACCCGATTGTTACCAAGATATGCGCTGCAATTGGTGGCTGCGCACAACAACCAGCCATATTAACGCGCACGTGTGGCGGTGTGGCGCAATGTAGTGGCGACCTGCGCGATAATGGACGGGAATTACACGGAAACGTAAAGGCTTCTTAAAGAATTGACGAGGATAGAGCTATGGGTGAGCAGGTTTGTATGACGGGCGCCGAGTACTGCGGCAGAGCTGCGGGCGTGGATACGAACGGTTATCCGATCGAGACTACGGGCAATGCGGTGCTGGACACGTTGGAGCACCGTTCCTCCACGCGTGCCTTCGCGCGTGATGACAACGACCGTCCCGTGGCGGTGACCGACGAGCAGCGTGCGGCGATTTTGCATGCGGCGAGTCGCGCGCCGTCGGCGGGCGCCATGATGATGTATTCCATCGTGAGCATCCGCGAGCAGGCTACGCTCGACCGCCTGGCCGACCTGTGCGACCACCAGCCCATGATCGCCAAGGCGCCCTGGGCACTGATATTTGTGGTCGATTATGCCAAGTGGATCGATCTGTTTGAGCGCGTGGGCTGCTTTGAGCCCGAGTTTGTCGAGCGCACGGGTAAGGTGCCCCGCCGCGCGCCGGGTTTGGGCGACTTTGCCATCGCGGCCCAGGACGCCGTGATCGCCGCGCAAAACTCCGTGGTTGCCGCCGAGGCCCTGGGGCTGGGGAGCTGCTACATCGGTGATATCGTCGAGAATGCCGAGGAAGTTGCCGAGCTGCTCGGTCTGCCGCCCTATACCATGCCGCTGTCGATGCTCATCATCGGCACGCCCCGTAAGGAGCGTCCGGCCATTGCGCATCCCGTGGTGAACCTGGTGCACGAGGAGCGCTACTGCCGCGCCGATGCTGCGACTATGGACGCGCAGGTGGCCGAGATGGACGCGATGTTCCGTCCGCATGCCCGCGAGGTGGGGGAGCGCGTCGTGGACATCTATACCCGCAAGCACACGAGTCCCTTTATGGCCGAGATGAGCCGATCCATGGAATGGTGGTTTAAAAACTGGCTTGGAAAATGACGAATGTGACAAGGGGACAGTCCCTTTGTTACATTCCATATCGCCGCGGTAGCTTAAAGACTGTATAAATCTTTATCTAGCTGGGAAAACAGTGCATTAAAACATGGGCCGATTGCCTATAATCCCTTCGAACATTAAAGTTGGGAGGAAACCGGCTTATGGAACAAAAGGCCAAGGAGGCAGCCTCGCACGCTGCGATTCCTGTGAGCATCTCGGCGATGCTCGTCACGCTGGGCGTGGTGTACGGCGATATCGGCACCAGCCCCATGTATGTAACCAAGGCGCTCGTTGCCGGCAACGGCGGCATCGGAAGTGTGACGGAGGAGTTCGTGCTTGGCGCGCTCTCCCTTGTCGTGTGGACGGTCACGCTGCTGACCACCATCAAGTATGTGCTCATCTCGCTGCGCGCCGATAACCATGGTGAGGGCGGCATCTTTGCCCTGTACAGCCTGGTCAAGCGCTGCGGCAAGTGGCTTATCATCCCCGCCATGCTGGGTGGCGCCGCGCTGCTCGCCGACGGCATCCTGACGCCGGCCGTTACCGTTACCACGGCCATCGAGGGCCTGCGCACCATCCCGGCGGTCCATGCCGTGCTGGGCGATGACCAGGGCCGCGTCGTCGCCATTACGCTCGCCATCATCATCGCGCTCTTCTTGGTACAGCGCATCGGTACGGCCAAGATCGGTCACGCCTTTGGTCCCATCATGACGCTGTGGTTTCTGTTCCTGGGCGGCACGGGTCTGTTCTTTGTCTTCCAGCGCCCCGCTGTGCTGCTGTGCCTCAACCCGGTGCGCGGCATCGCCTTTTTGCTAAGCCCCAACAACCACGCGGGCATTATGATTCTGGGCAGCTGCTTCCTCGCCACCACCGGTGCCGAGGCGCTCTACTCCGACATGGGCCACGTCGGCCGCGGCAACATCTACGCCACCTGGCCGTTCGTTAAGTGCTGCCTGCTGCTTTCCTATATGGGCCAGGGTGCTTGGCTTATGAACAACGCTGCCAACCCCGAGCTCATGGGCATTGCCGACCTCAACCCGTTCTACCAGATGCTCGCCCCGGGCCTGCGCCCGTTTGCCGTCGGCCTTTCCACCATCGCGGCCATCATCGCCTCGCAGGCGCTCATCACCGGCGCATTCTCGCTGGTGTCCGAGGCCAGCCGCCTGGACCTTATGCCGCACATGCAGGTCTTCTACCCTGCCGAGACCAAGGGCCAGCTCTACATCCCCATGGTCAACAACGTCATGCTTGTCGGCTGCGTCATCGTGGTGCTGCTGTTCCAGAACTCGGCGCATATGGAAGCCGCCTACGGCCTTGCCATTACGCTGACTATGATGTGCACCACGCTGCTGCTCTTCTTCTACCTGCACGAGGAGCGCAAGCTCAAGGTTGCTCCGTGGATCTTCGCGGCCTTCTTCCTTTTGCTCGAAGGCTTCTTCTTCGTAAGCTCGCTCACCAAGTTCTTCCACGGCGGCTACTTCACCATCCTCATGGCTGCACTCATCATGGGCATTATGGTGTGCTGGTACAACGGCACGGCGGTCGAGCAGCGCCAGTTTACGCTGCTGCCGCTGCGCAGCTACCTGCCGCAGCTCAAGCGCCTGCGCGACGACGACCGTTACGAGCGCATGAGCGACAACGTCGTGTACCTGACCAAGGACACCCATACCGACTACATCGACCGCGATATCGTCTACTCGATCTTGGACAAGCATCCCAAGCGTGCCCACGCCTGGTGGTTTGTGAACGTCGAGACCATGGACGAACCGCACACCTTTGCCTATTCGGTCGAGACGTTCGGCACCGACTACGTGTTCCGCGTGCATCTGTACCTGGGCTACAAGATCAACCAGCGCGTCAATGCCTACCTGCGTCAGGTTGTTCAGGACCTGGCTGCCACCGGCGAGCTGCCGCCGCAGACGCATGACTACTCGGTCTACAAGGATCCGGGCAACATCGGTACGTTCAAGTTCGTCCTGATCCGTAAGCTGCTGGCGCCCGAGAGCGACGTGGAGCCGAGCGAGCGTACGGCTATCACGCTCAAGTACATCATCCGCCGTGCCGCCGGCACGCCCGCGCGTTGGTACGGCCTGGAGAACTCCAACGTGAGCTTTGAGTACGTGCCGCTGTTCACCAAGTTCAAGGCCGTGAACAAGATGCAACGCCTGGCCCCCAACGAGCGACCGTAGACGTCGGCGGCTACACGGAGTTGGCTTTTGATGGATAAGCATGAGGCCTGGGAGGCAAGCATGGATACAAAAGCGCTCGATGGCCGTGAGGCGGTGGTCGAAATGGTGCGCGAGGCGCGCGTCGACGCCGCCGAAGATCGGTTCTTTACGAATCGTGCCAACATGGACATGGCCGATCGCGTGATTTCGATCGTGGCACTGGCATTTGGAGCGGTGTGCATGTGCGCTCTGCTCGCGCACGTGCTGTTTGTCTAGCGACCGCCGGTCGTAGAAGGCTTTACACTTGGAACCACCACAAGGGAAACCACCACAAAGGTGCCTGTTCCTTTGTGGTGGTTTTTGTTTTTGAGAGAGGGGCGGGGCACTGATGGACGTCCGTACGGACGGCGATATTGCCGATAGCTTTTGGTGGCGGCGCACAACGCTGACGCGTCGCACTCCTCTGTATGACGCCTGCGTATCGGCGGGGTTGCTGGTCGCG
>CABUTL010000128.1 GCA_902494375.1 uncultured Collinsella sp. | reverse complement strand
GCTTGCCGTGCTCTCCACCTATACCGTGGGGCAGCTGTATTCCCTGGTGATGGCCGAGGACGACAAGGGCATGGCCAAGGTGCCCGGTGTGGGCAAAAAGACGGCGCAGCGCCTCATCTTGGAGCTCAAGAGTACCTTTGCCAAGGACAAGGGCTTTGTTCCGGTCGACGTAATTCCCGGTCAGGTTGCGATGCCGGTCCCCGCCGCCGTTCCCTCGGCGATCGATGATGCCCGCGCGGCGCTCCTTTCCATGGGCTTTAGCCCGCAGGAGACCGAGGTTGCCCTGAGCGGGTATGATGGGCAGGACATGCGTGTCGAGGATCTGCTCGGCGCGGCGCTTAAGCGACTCGGAATGGATGCGTGATGTGGGAAGCCGATGACTCTCAGGACCTGTGGGCGACGCCCGGCAGCTCGCCGGCGGCATCCATGGCGCACGGTGAGCGCATGGTGGGCTCGGAACTGACACCCGAAGACCTCGATGTCGACCGTACCCTGCGTCCCCAGCGCCTAGACGACTACTGCGGTCAGGAGCATATCAAACAGAGCCTGCGCGTGCTGATCGAGGCGGCACAGAGCCGTGGCGAGACGCTCGACCACGTGATCTTCTCGGGCCCTCCGGGTCTGGGCAAGACCACGCTGGCCACGGTTATCGCCAACGAGCTGGGCGCTCAGATCAAGACGACGAGCGGCCCGGCCATCGCGCGTACCGGCGACCTGGCAGCCATCCTGACTAACTTGCAGCCGGGTGACGTGCTGTTTATCGACGAGATTCACCGCCTCAACCGCTCGGTCGAGGAGGTTCTGTATCCCGCTATGGAGGACTTTGCGCTCGATATCGTGATTGGCAAGGGTCCGGCGGCGCGCTCGATTCGCCTGGATATTCCCAAGTTTACGCTGGTGGCGGCAACGACCCGCTCGGGTATGCTCACGGGCCCGCTACGCGACCGCTTTGGCATTTCGTATCGCCTGGACTACTACACGGTCGAGGAGCTCGCCCAGATTGTGACGCGTTCGGCGACCATCCTGGGCGTGACGATCGACCATCCCAGCGCGCTCGAGATCGGCTCGCGCTCGCGTGGCACGCCGCGCTTGGCCAACCGTCTGCTCAAGCGCGTGCGCGACTATGCGCAGGTGCGCGGCAACGGTCCTATCGAGCTTGATATTTGCCGTCAGGCGCTCGAGTTTTTCGAGATCGATGAGCTTGGTCTGGACTGGATGGATATTCGCATCTTGGAGACGCTCGCCAAGACGTTCTCCGGCCGTGCCGTGGGCCTGACGACCCTTGCCAGCGCGGTGGGCGAGGACCCGGGTACGCTCGAGGATGTCTATGAGCCCTACCTGCTGCAGTGCGGCTTGATGATTCGCACGCCCCAGGGCCGTCAGGCAACGCTTCGCACCTTTGAGCACTTGGGCATCGAGCCAGCCGTTTAGAGGCGGGTTTGTTTTGGCTGGTCTGTAGGCTATCGCTGAGCATTGGATAAACATATCGCCATTCATCGGTTACGGGTGTTTTACCATTGCGCGCCCGTGCTATGCTGAATTGGTCTTTTTCTCATCCGGTAACGAAAGGACCGCCCATGCCTACTGACATCGAAATCGCACGTTCCGTCACGCCGCTGCCCATTACCGAGGTGGCTAAGAACGCCGGCGTCGACGTAAAGCACCTGATTCCGTACGGCTTCGACAAGGCTAAGGTCGACTATTCACTGCTCAACGAGCCGACCAATCACCAGGCCAAGCTCGTCCTCGTGACCGCCATCAACCCCACGCCTGCGGGCGAGGGTAAGACCACCACGACCATCGGTCTGGCCGATGGCCTGCGCCGTCGCGGTGTCAAGAGCGCCGTGGCCCTGCGCGAGCCTTCGCTCGGTCCCGTCTTTGGCGTCAAGGGCGGTGCCGCTGGTGGCGGCTGGGCGCAGGTCATCCCCATGGAGGACATCAACCTGCACTTTACCGGTGACTTCCATGCTATTGGTGCCGCCAACAACCTGCTGGCTGCCATGCTCGACAACCATATTCAGCAAGGCAACCAGCTCGGTATCGACGTCAAACGCATCACCTGGAAGCGTGTCGTCGACATGAACGACCGCCAGCTGCGCCATGTTATCGACGGCATTGGCGGCAAGGCCCAGGGCGTGCCGCGCGAGGATGGCTTCGATATCACCGTTGCCTCCGAGGTCATGGCAATCCTGTGCCTGTCCACGAGCATCAACGACCTCAAGGAGCGCTTGGGCGAGATCGTCGTCGGCTACAGCTATGCCGGCGAGCCCGTCCGCGCCCGCGACCTCAAGGCCCAGGGCGCCATGGCCGCGCTGCTCAAGGACGCGCTCAAGCCTAACCTGGTCCAGACGCTCGAGGGTACGCCCGCGTTTGTGCACGGCGGCCCCTTCGCCAACATCGCCCACGGCTGCAACTCTATCATGGCCACTCGCATGGCTATGCGTTTTGGCGATGTGGCCATTACCGAGGCAGGCTTCGGTGCCGACCTGGGTGCCGAGAAGTTCCTCGACATCAAGTGCCGCATGACGGGCGTTCGCCCCAACGCCGTCGTGATTGTCGCCACCGCCCGTGCGCTTAAGTACAACGGCGGCGTTGCCAAGGCCGACCTTAACGACGAGAACCTCGAGGCCCTCAAGGCCGGCATGCCCAATCTACTGCGCCACGTCG
This sequence comes from uncultured Collinsella sp., assembly GCA_902494375.1. GTDB lineage: Bacteria > Actinomycetota > Coriobacteriia > Coriobacteriales > Coriobacteriaceae > Collinsella. The sequence goes on along the minus strand of CABUTL010000128.1, from coordinate 2,330 downwards.
ACAATATCCAGAGCGTCTACGGCCTGCCCTGCGTGGTCGCCATCAACCGCTTCCCGACGGACACCGAGGCCGAGCTCGAGCTCATCGAGTCCGAGTGCCAGAAGCTCGGCGTCAACGTTAAGCTTTCCGAGGTCTGGGCCAAGGGCGGCGAGGGTGCGCTCGACCTGGCCGATGAGGTCATGCGCCTGATTGAGCAGCCGAGTGAGCTCAAGTTTGCCTACGAGGACGGTGCCGATGTCGCTGACGCTCTCGAGGCCGTTGCCACCAAGGTCTACCGCGCCGACGGCGTCGACTTTACGCCAGCTGCCAAGCGTCAGCTCGCCGAGCTGCGCGAGAACGGCTTTGGTAACCTGCCGGTGTGCGTCGCCAAGACCCAGTACAGCTTTAGCGACAACGCCAAGGCCCTGGGTGCTCCCGAGAATTTCCGCATCACCGTGCGCGAGCTCAAGGTTTCTGCCGGCGCTCACTTTGTGGTCGCGTTGACTGGCAGCGTTCTGACCATGCCGGGCCTGCCCAAGGTGCCCGCGGCGGAGAATATCGACGTCGACAACGACGGCAACATCACCGGCCTGTTCTAAGCCTGCTGCTCATAGCCGCTTGCCCGCCCCGCCGCGCCTACCAAGGCTCGGCGGGGCTTTTTGATCCTTAGGCCCGCGCATGTCTTGTAGATACCGGCGGGCTTTGCCCATCATAGGCTTTTGCGCGGGTAGAATGCATGGATAACTTGATGCTTACAGGCGACGGAAAGGAAACGTTGCATGGACCAGGACAAGACGACCGTGATGGGCGGATATGGCTCCGCACAGGCTGGCGGCAGCGCCGATGCGACCCGTATCGTGCCGAACCCCGGCAATGCTGCTCCCGATGCGACGCAGGCGTCTGCCGAACCCACACGGGTTATGGGCTATGGCGATACACCACGGGATCCGTTTGATTATGCACCGCAGGACCCGTATGACAATGCGGCGCCGGACCCGTATGGCAATGCGGCGACAGATGCTTATAACAACCTGCCGCAAAATCCCATTCCGCAGCCTCAGCAGACGACGTATATGCCGCGCACGGCGCAGGCCCAGCCTCGCTATGAGTCGCTCGATCCGCATGCGCGCCAGCCGTATCGCGAGTATCCCAAATCGATTCCGCAGTATGGTGAGGACGAGGAGAAGGCACCGTCGCGTTCGTCGAGCGTGATCAAGAAAATCCTGATTGTGCTGGCGATCTTCTTTGCCTTGTCGGTCGTGTTTGCCATCGTGTCGGGCATGCTCAACAAGCGGGGCGCCACGACCGATGCCACGACCGAGCAGGCCGAGACCACCCAGTCTGCTGCCGTCGACCTGAGCGATATCCCGGGGCAGTACTGGTCCAACGCCAAGAAGCTCCTCAAGTCGCGCGGAGCCGACCTTTCGAACGCCGTGATCCTGACCGACGATGGCTCAACGCCCGTCATCGATTCCAACTGGGTTGTTACGAATGCCTACTATAACGACAGCGGCAACCTGGAGGTTCAGCTCACGCACAAGAACAGCTATGGCAACTCGTCCGGCGGCCAAAGCGGTACCGACAGCTCGAGCTCCAATACTCTGGAGGACTTGAGCAACAAGGCGCAGGAGTTGGGAGATAAGGCGCAAGAGCTGGGCGATACGGCACAAAACCTGGGTGATACCGCGCAGAACCTGGGCGACATGGCGACAAACGCCTGGGATGCCCTGCAAAACGGCATTTCGGGCGCACAGGGAAACTAGCGGACGAGCGGCTAGGGCCTTAACATTGCAAACAAAAACGGGGCGCAGGATCGCATGACCGGGCGCATATGTGCGTTGGTCGGCGGTCTTGTGTCCCGTTTTGCTGTCGATTACAGCTGCTCTGCCGGACGCTCGGGCGAGCTAAAGCCCGAATCGAACGTGACGACGCATGACGCATCGGGCCGGCGCTCGTGCACGATGCGTGTCACGCGCTCCAGCAGCTCCTCGTCGGATATGTCAAAGCCGTCGGGGCGCACCAGGTCAAATGACACAAAGCCATCGTGTTCGTGAAGGTCGTGGATGGAAAGCGCGGGGTCGATCTGCGCTACGCCGCGCTTGACCCAGCCGCGCAGGTCGTCGCCGGTGGTGGCGATGGGGTCGCAGTGCAGCGTGATATCGATGCCCATTTGGCGCTTGATGTCGTGCTCGATGGTGTCCAAAATCTCGTGGTGCTCAAATGCGTCGCCCTCGCCGGGCATCTCCACGTGGGCGCTGGCAAACTGACGACCGGGGCCGTAGTCGTGCACCATGAGGTCATGTGTGCCCAAGACCTGGGGGTACGACATAATCCTGTCGCGGATTTCCTGG
>CABUTL010000127.1 GCA_902494375.1 uncultured Collinsella sp. | reverse complement strand
GCCGGCGTGAAGTGCGTATTTGGCACCGAGCTTACTGCCGAGGACATTCAGCGTGACTACGCGGGTTACGAGGTCGTCCTGACTTATGGCGCCGAGCCCATCGCTCCGGCCTTTATGAAGGGCTTTAAGCAGGTTATGACGGCCGACGACCTGCTGGGTGGCAAGGCTTTCCCGGGTAAGAAGATCGTCGTCGTGGGCGGCGGCACCGTCGGCTGCGAGACGGCAGATTACCTGGCCCCGCTGGTCAATGACCTCTCGCCGGCCAACCGCGATGTCACCGTTATCGAGATGACCAAGACGCTCGCCGCCAACGAGGGTGGCGCCGGTCGCGCGGTGCTCATCACGCGCATGCTCTCCAAGGGCGTCCACGTGCTGACCGAGGCCAAGGTGACCGAGATCACAGAGGACACCATCAGTTACGAAAAGGACGGCGAGGTCCACACCATCACCGGTGCCGATACGCTGGTGCTTGCCATGGGCTATCGTCCCAATACCAAGTTGGCCGACGACCTTGCTGCAGCCGGCGTTACCACCCACGTGTTGGGTGATGCCAACAAGTGCGGCAACATCCGCGACGCCATCGGCGACGGCTACAAGATTGCCTGCGAGCTCTAGTCAACCCCTTGGTGCATGTGAGGCCTATCCCCGCGGCGTCAGTCGGTAGATAGCAAAAAGCGGCGGTCGTCCCGTACGTGGGACGACCGCCGCTTGCGTTAGCCGCAATGAGTCGTGCGATTAGAGCCCCAGGAGCTCCTTGACCTTGGCGATGATGGCCTCGTCGGTGGCGTTGGCAAAGAAGTACTCCTGGAAGTGCTCGCCGGCAAGTGCGCCCTTCACCAGGTCCTGATCGATCTCGCCCAGGACGTCGACGAGCGGACGCATGGTCACAGCGCGCACGCCGTCGAGGATCTTCTTGTTGCGCTGCTCGGGCTCAACGCGCTCGGCAGGATAGCCGTTGCCCGAACCAAAGCCAAAGAGCTTCTCGAAGGTGTACTCAAGATTGAGCTCCTGGCCCCAGCCGTTCTTGAGGGCGAAGGGCATGGCAACGGCGTTGCCATCGTTGACCTGGGCAAAGGTGTAGGCGTCGAGCGGGTCGGCAACGTGGCCGCACAGCACGCCGGGGAAGGAGTTACAGGCGAGCATGGCGCCCTCGCCGGTGCCGCAGCCGGTCACGACGTAGTCGGCAGCGCCGGAGTTCAGCAGCACGGCGGCAAGGATGCCGTTCTGCACGTAGGTGAGGGGCTTGGAATCGGCGTCGGCATACATGCCATAGTTAAAGACGGTGTGCCCCATGGGCTCGACAACCTTCTTAAGGGCAGCCTCGATCATAGGGTTCTTGGAGTTCTGAGAGTTCTCATTGATCAGAGCGATCTTCATTGCGAATTACCTTTCTATTTCTAACTTGCGGTGAAATACGGACTGTTTTGCCTGATAGAAGCCAAAACCAATCCTTATCTCACCGCAACTCAAATGAAAAACGAGTGGATGAAACCTGATATGGGCAGTTGCGGCGACGCTTATTGAGGCTGCTTTCCAACGTATGCGAGGATTCCACCGTCGACGTAGAGGATGTGGCCGTTGACGAAGTTCGATGCATCGGAAGCCAAGAACACGGCGGGGCCCTTCAGATCCTCGGGCGTGCCCCAACGGGCGGCCGGCGTCTTGGCAATGATGAACTGGTCAAACGGGTGGCGGCTGCCGTCGGGCTGCGTCTCGCGCAGGGGTGCGGTTTGCGGCGTGGCGATGTAGCCGGGTCCAATGCCGTTGCACTGGATATTGGCCTCGCCAAACTCCGAGCAGATGTTCTTGGTGAGCATCTTGAGTCCGCCCTTGGCGGCGGCATAGCCGGCGATGGTCTCGCGACCTAGCTCGCTCATCATCGAGCAGATGTTGATGATCTTGCCGTGGCCCTTGGCGATCATGCCGGGCAGGCAGGCCTTGGACACGATAAACGGTGCGTTGAGGTCAATATCGACGACGCGGCGGAAGTCCTCGGCGCTCATGTCGAGCATCGGGGTGCGCTGAATGACGCCGGCATTGTTGACCAGGATGTCGGGCGTGGTGCCAAAGTCGGCCTCGATTTTGGCGATGAGCTCGGCAACGGCGGCCTCGTCGGTGACGTCTGCCACGTAACCATGAGCCTCAAAGCCCAGCTCGCGGTAGTGCTTCTCGGCCTCGGCGACCTTGTCGGCGTGACGTGCGTTAAAGGCGATCTTGGCGCCGGCCTCTCCGAGCGCCTCGGCAATGGCCATACCGATGCCATAGGTGGCGCCGGTCACGAGCGCGACCTTGCCATCCAGGCGGAAGCTGTCCATAAGATCAGACATAGCGATCCTTTCAAAAGAAACGTTCATCTATATAAGTCTTGCTTTTCATACAAGGTCAGTATAGGAGAAGAGGGGGAATTAAAAGACAGATTCTCCTAAAAACAGGTGAACGTTCACTTTTAAAAGGTAAACGGTGGTCTCGCCCTTGCCGTGCGGACGTCTATTTGCTCTGTTCCTGCGCTCCCTCTGCGATCATGTTGCGGTTGTACACCAGATGCAGGTACATCGCGTCGTGCGCGGCGGTGGGATTGCGCGAGGCGATGGCGTCGGCCACATCGCGGTGCGTGCGGATAGTTTCCTCGACGAGCTTTTTGCCAGTCACGTCGATAAAGAGGGGGACGGATGCCTTGAGCACGCCCATCAGGCGGGGAACGACGAGGTTTCCGGAGCTCTCGGCAATGGCATTGTGGAACGCGGTGTCGGCGGCGGAGTAATCCTTACCGGCCTCGGCCAGGCGCTCGGATTCATCGCAGAGCTCTTCGATACAGACGACCTGATCGTTGGTTGCGTGCTCGGCCGCCATGCGTGCCATCTGCGGCTCGATCATAAAGCGCACCTCGAGTAGGTCGCGCGCCAGACGCTGCTTGTCGTCGATAAAGGTAAAGCCCAGCGGGTCGTCGGCAACGCCGGGGTTTGACGCCACATAGGTGCCCGAACCCTGCTTAATGCGCACGATATTGCGCGACTGCAGCAACTTCATGGCCTCGCGCACGGTGCTCCTGCCGGCGCCCAAGCGCTCGACCAGCACGGTTTCCTTAGGTAGGCGATCGCCTTGCTCAAGGTGTTCATCCAGAATCAATTGAATGATTTTCTCCGATATTTGCTCGGGGAGTCCCGATTCGGCGCGGGCCATAGCTATACCTTTCATTACAAAATTCATCTGAGCTATTTTAGCGCACCACGGATGCGATATTGGCCGCTGGATTTGAGTCGGGCGGCTTAGATATACCGTTCGCAGCGCAAATACGACCGTTTACCAAATACATCAGATGTATTTCGAACAAATTTCAAAATGAAACATCAGACCTTTCCAAAACACGCTATAGTCATCAGACGAATTCAAAAGGTCTGATGAATTGGAGGAAAGATGTCAGACCCAACGTTTATGGCTGATCCCACCAGGCTGGTCATCGCCGCCATCGTGGGCATCGCGCTGCTGCTTGCGCTCATCATCAAGTTCAAGCTGCACCCCGTGCTTTCGATGATGGTCTCGGCGCTCGCGATCGGCATCGGCGCCGGTATGCCGCTCGACCTGGTGGCGGACACTGTCACCAAGGGCGTGGGCGCCACGCTGCAAAACATCGCCCTGCTCATTGGCCTGGGCTCGATGTTTGGCCAGATTCTTGAAGAGAGCGGCGGCGCCAAGAAGATTGCCCAGACCTTCATCGATACCTTTGGGCAGGGTCACTCTAGCTGGGCACTGGGTATTACCGGTCTGGTCATCGGCACTACGGTGTTCTTTGAGGCCGGCGTGGTCGTTTTGATCCCGCTTGCCTTTAGCGTGGCGTCGCAGACCAAGAAGTCGACGCTCTACTACGGCATCGCGCTGCTCGCAGGACTTGCCGCTGGCTATGCGTTTGTGCCGCCATCGGCCGGTTCGGTTCTGGTCGCCGGCACGCTCGGTGTCGACCTGGGCACCATGATTCTCGTCGGTATCCCTACTGCCTTCATCGCCATGGCGATCGCCGGCGTCATCTGGGGTCGCAACGTGGGCGGTCGCATCTTTACCGATGTTCCGGAGCACTTTACCTCTGCCGAGGGCGCGAGCGACGAAAAGGAGCTTCCCTCCTTTGGCATGGTGCTTGCCATCGTGCTCACGCCGCTTTGTCTGATTTTGCTGGGCACGCTGTCCTCTTATATCCCCATGCCCGCCGAGCTCGCTTCGATTCTCGCCTTCCTGGGCAAGCCGTTCGTCGCCTTGACGCTTGCCACGCTCGTCGCGATGTATCTGCTGGGCGCGCGCCGCGGCTACTCCGGCGCCGAGCTCAAGGCCTTGCTCGACCGCTCTCTTAAGCCCGTCGGCATGATCTTGCTGGTTATCGCTTGCGGTGGCGTCATGCGTTGGATGCTGCAGGACTGCGGCCTAGGTCAGGTTATTGGCCCCATGCTCGAGGCTTCTCCGCTGCCTTTGGTGGTCGTTGCCTTTTTGATTGCCGTCATGGTGCGTGCCTCTGTCGGCAGCTCCATCGTCGCTATGACCATGGCATCGGGCATTATGGCCGCCATGCCCGCGGTTGCAGGAGCCTCGGTGCTCATGCGTGCCGCTATCTGTCTTGCTATCTGCGGCGGTGCCACGGCCCTCTCGCACGTCAACGATGCCGGTTTTTGGATGTGCTCCTCGTTCCTGGAGATTGACGAGAAGACAACCCTCAAGTCCTGGACCGTTATGGAGACGCTCATCGGCCTTTCGGGTCTTGCCTGCGCCCTGGTGATTTCGTTCTTCGCCTAGTTCGCGTAGCTAAGCATCTTTCACCGAGTGCATCGCTCGGTACCCATTTTCACCTGATTCATTAACCAACGATTGGTACAACCGTTCAAACCAAAAGAGGAGAACATCATGGACGAGAAAACCAAAGCACAGATTCAGCAGGAGGCCGCCGACCTGGTTGCCAAGCTGCAGCCGCGTTCTGGCAAGTTCCGCACCATCAGCCCCGAGATGGACCCGCTGCGCCTGGGCTCTG
>CABUTL010000126.1 GCA_902494375.1 uncultured Collinsella sp. | reverse complement strand
GGCTTATATAGGGCGTGGTGGCGTCGTTCCGTAGGTTGGATTTGCCGGGCGCGCCACGCCCTGTGGGTGCGTCTGTTACTGAAGCGCCTGCGCGCCCAGGGCCAGACAGCCCATGATGCCCTGCTTGCCCTCAAGGCTGTTGTTGACAATATAGGTATCGATGTCGTTGACCTCGGGCGTGACGATATAACCGTTGAGCATTTCGGCGCACTTCTTGCGCGCGAGCGGCACGATGGGGGTGTGGTCGGCCACGCCGCCACCGATGATGATCTTTTGCGGCGCGTAGCACAGCGTGTAGGTCATGAGCGCCTGTGCCAGATAGCCTGCGAGCAGGTCCATGGCCTCCGGGTCATCGGCCATGTCTCCGGCGCTCTTGCCATCCCAGCGCTTTTTAACGCCGGGGCCGGCGATGAGACCCTCGAGGCAATTGTCGTGGAAGGGGCAGGCGCTATGCTCGCCGATGGTGTCGCGCGGGTCGCGCGTGACCAGGATGTGGCCAGCCTCGGGGTGCATCATGCCGTGCACGAGCTGGCCGCCCGAGAGCACGCCGGCGCCCACGCCGGTACCGATGGTCAGGTAGACCACGTCCGTGAGGCCCTGGGCGCAACCAAAGGTGACCTCGCCCAGGCAGGCGACGTTGACGTCGGTATCGTAGCCGCAGGGGATATTGAGTTCGTTTTGGATAGTGCCCAGCAGATCAAAGTAGCGCCATGCCGTCTTGGGCGTCTCCAGGATCTTGCCGTATTGGGGTGAGGCGGGATTGACTGCGGTGGGGCCAAAGGCGCCGATGCCCAGCGCGGTGATGCCCTTGTCGGCAAACCACGCGTTGACGGCCTCGACGGTCTCCTGCGGGGTCGTGGTCGCGATCTGCTCACGCTCCAGGACCGTGCCGTCTGCATAGCCCGTGGCGCAGACCATCTTGGTGCCGCCGGCCTCGAGCGCTCCGATAAGCTGCTGCTCTGCCATAATATTCCTCTCTCTGGGACGAGTTGCTCCGTGACTAAAGTATAAGGCTCTAAACCATTTAAGAAAGCGCTATAAAAAGAAGCCTCGCAACGTGGCGGGCGGTGCGGGGCTTCTTTGGTTGCTTTAGTTGCCGGGCCGTCCTTACCCGCGCGGCTTGATTTTATCACGTAGCGACTTGAGGTTCTCCAGTGCCGCGTTAAGCGTCTCATCCCGCTTGGCAAAGTGGAAACGAATCAGATGGTTGACAGGCTCGCGGAAGAAGCTCGAGCCGGGCACGGCGCCCACGCCCACCTTGGATGCGAGGTCCTCGCAGAATTCGAGGTCGCTGTCATAGCCAAACTCAGAGATGTCCATCATGACGTAGTAGGCGCCCTGCGGCACGTTATGCTCAAGACCGATGCTATCGAGCCCCTGGCAGAACAGGTCGCGTTTGGCGGTGTAGAGGTCGAGGACCTCATCGTAATAGCTGTCGTCGAAGTTGAGGGCGGTGACAACGGCTTCCTGCAGGGGAGCGGCGGCACCCACGGTGAGAAAGTCGTGGACCTTCTTGATACGCTCGGTGATCTGGGCCGGGGCGATGGTGTAGCCCAGGCGCCAACCGGTGATGGAGTACGTCTTAGACAGCGAGCTGCAGCTGATGGTTCGCTCGAACATGCCGGGCAGCGTGGCCATATAGACGTGCTCGTGGGGCGCGTAGACGATGTGCTCGTATACCTCGTCGGTAATGCAGTAGGCGTCGTACTTTTTGCAGAGGTCGGCGATGAAGGTGAGCTCCTCGCGCGTAAAGACCTTGCCGCAAGGGTTGGAAGGGTTGCACAGGACGATGGCCTTGGGGTCGTTGTCGCGGAAGGCTGCCTCGAGCGTCTCGCGGTCAAAGTCGAATGTGGGCGGGTTGAGCGGCACATAGATGGGCTCGGCACCCGAAAGAATCGTGTCAGCGCCGTAGTTCTCGTAGAACGGCGAGAAGATGACGACCTTGTCTCCGGGGTTCGTAACCGTCATCATGGCGGCCATCATGGCCTCGGTGGAGCCGCAGGTGACCACGATATTCTGGTTGGGGTCGATCGGCATGCCCATAAAGTGCTCCTGTTTGGCGGCGAGCGCCTCGCGCATGGCCTGGGAGCCCCAGGTAATGGAGTACTGGTGGTAGAGCGGCTTGGGGTCGGCGGCGATGGTGCTCAGGCTGTTGAGCAGCTGCGCCGGAGGATCGAAGTCGGGGAAGCCCTGCGAGAGATTGACGGCATCGTACTTATTGGAGATGCGTGTCATGCGGCGGATGACCGAATCGGTAAATGTTGCCGTGCGGTTGGAGAGTTCTTTCATGCCGGTCCTTTCGAGGATTTGCAGTGGGGCAAGTTTACTCCTATGGAACCGGTGGGAATTGCTCGAAACGCGCTCGAAAAACTCTTTTCAAAATTCTTGAAAATTGGGGCTTGCATCACGTGGCGTTCCTTGCAATAATAGTCGAGCGCGAAGCGCACAGGACACGGTGGGTGTAGCTCAGTTGGCTAGAGCGACGGGTTGTGGTCCCGTAGGTCGAGGGTTCGAGTCCCTTTACCCACCCCAGTTCTTGCTTCGTGTTGATATCGGGTCGTTAGCTCAGTTGGTAGAGCAGGGGACTCTTAATCCCAAGGTCCAGGGTTCGACCCCCTGACGGCCCACCACACGATATCTCATCTAAAGTCCGCCACAACGGACTTTAGCTTTGGGTCGTTAGCTCAGTTGGTAGAGCAGGGGACTCTTAATCCCAAGGTCCAGGGTTCGAACCCCTGACGGCCCACCCAAAGCATGTTAAAGCGACTGGCTTAGGCTGGTCGCTTTTTTGTTGACCTCGCATGGGGTCGAACCCGTCGGGGCGCGGAGCTGAGGAAATGCGTAAGCATTTGCCAGCGCAGCGCGCAAGGCGCGAAGCGCCGCAGTGACCGCCTGCGCAGCAGGCTGACCCCCTGACGGCCCACCCAAAGATTGTTAAAGCGACTGGCTCAGGCTGGTCGTTTTTTGTTGACCTCGCATGGGGTCGAACCCGAAAGGGCGCGGAGCTGAGTAATCTGCACCGTGATTCCCTTAGGGAAACACGGCTAAAGCCCCGTAGGCGCGTTCTCCTTAGGGGAATCTTGCTTACGGGACTCGATGCATGTTGAGAAGTTGTGATCAAACTCAAAGTGAGAATCGATTTAGTCTGCACGATAGTGCGATCCGAGGCTTTCGGTCCGCTTGCGCATGGCTTTGACCATTTCCTGTGCTAGTCGAATCTGCGACTGTAGGCGGGCGAGGGCTGCGACTTCGCTGTCCTGGGCTTTCTGTGTGCTCAAGGTCGTTGCCTCCGTCTTCAAGCCCTCAAGCTCGTGTAGTGCCTCGGATAGGCCTGTTTCGGTCCTGTTGATCATGCAAAAGGTGCTCATCGTGTGCCTAAGGCTGTGTGTCAGGCGTTCGGCATCTGTTGTGGCAATGCCGTACTGGGGGAGGGTGATATCCGCCTTCAGGGCCGCCTCAGGCTCTTTCTGCGCTGTGAGGGCTGCCGATGCGCCCGCGATACGTCCGAATACGATGCCGTTGGCGCTTGACAAGCCACCAATGCGGTCGGCGCCGTGCATGCCGCCTGTCGCCTCGCCGCAAGCGTAGAGGCCCTCAACGCCCGTGTGCGCGGTCTTATCGATCTTGATGCCGCCGTTAGCAGCGTGGGCATACATCGCAACGCGCATCTCGTCGGTCGGCGCGATGCCGTGCTCGTCTTGCAGCCAGGTGGCAAAGGTCTGCACAAACTCTGGGACATCCTCGCGGGGGAAGTCGTAGTGGAGTGCCAGGCCTTCGACACCTGCCTGATCGATGACGAAATCGATAGCGCGGGAGGCCAAGCGTGACGTGAAGGGACCATATCCAGAGCGCTGCTCGAGCAGGTCGTCCAGCTTGTCGTCGGCAATATCTACCGGCTGGTCTACGTGCACGTAGCGCCAGGTTTTCTCATTGAAGACCAAGTTACGCCTGGGCTCGATGAAGCCGGGCATCATCTGCATGAACTCTATATTAGTAAGTGTTGCGCCGTGCGCCAGCGCGATGGCCTGCGAGGAACTGAGCACATCAGCCGACGTAAGGCTGCGCTCGAACAGGCCGCCTGTGCCACCGGCTGCGATGACCGTGGCCTTGGCAGCAAAGGGCACGATTCGATTTTCGGTAAGGTCGTAGAGTACGGTTCCGGTTATTCTGCCGTTCGTGTCCTCAACAAGGTCGATAAGCTCATGGCGGGGGAGCAGGCGAATGCCGAGCGACTCGATCCAGGTCGTCAGAGCGTCCTCAAGGGGCTTGCGGGTGAGGCCGCGCCACATGCGCGTCTTGTGGTCAAAGCAGGGGATAAATTGCTTTTGTTGAGCACTCTTGGCGCTTTGCGGACGCTGGAGCTCAACGCCCAGGTCTTGCTCGAGCCAGTCAATCGCTTGGGGAATGCCGTGGACGAACGCTTGGACGAGTTCGGGGTCGGCAACGCCGCCGCCGACGGCCAGGATGGTGTCGATGAGGTCCTGCTCGTCGTCTTCGTTAACGGGTCCGATAAGCCCTAGGCCCCAGGTTCCGGGGAAGAAGCTCGATCCACTCATAGTCTTGCCGGCGCTTGCCACAGTGACGGTTGCACCCGTGCGTGCCGCTTCGATGGCGGCGCAAAGGCCCGCAATGCCAGATCCAATTACCAGTACATCAGTCGATTCCATCGGATTCCTTTCTCGTCCGGCGCATTGTCGCACGGGTGATCGGCAATGGGGCCGCAAAGACTCGGCAAATCGGTAAAGGGCAAATATGGCAGGTGGGCGTCATGGACGCTCTGACGCTCCATCTCATCACATCTTGTATTTCGCCCCAACTGATATATCGGCATTAGCTACCCTGCGACAGCGCAAACAAAAAGAGCCGCTACCTGGGTGGGTAGCGGCTCCAAAGCTCAACTATATGAGCATCGCGCGGGCGCGATTAGGCCTTGAGGGCCTCCTCGACGGCGACAGCGCAGGCGACGGTGGCACCGACCATGGGGTTGTTGCCCATGCCGATGAGACCCATCAT
>CABUTL010000125.1 GCA_902494375.1 uncultured Collinsella sp. | reverse complement strand
GGTCAATATGTTCGAGATCGCGCACTCGCTGCACCGTCAGTTTGGCGGCGACCCCTGGTGCATCTACCGCGGCAAGCACCTGCTGTCGTTTGTCGACAACCACGACGTGCCGCGCCTGGCAAGCATCCTTACCGACAAATCGTGCCTGCGTCCCGCCTATGGCATGCCGGGCATCCCGTGCGTCTACTATGGCAGCGAGTGGGGAATTGCCGGCGAAAAGGGTGGCCCCGATGGCGACTGGGCGCTGCGACCTGCGCTCGATGAGCCTGCGCCCAACGAGCTGACGGCCTTCATCACGCAGCTGGCGCACCTGCGTTCGGCAAACGACGCGGCGGCCCGTGCTCTCAACTACGGTGCCTATCGCAATGTGGTGATCCAGAACAAGCAGCTGCTGTTCGAGCGCGCCTGCGACGACGCGACGGTGCTCGTGGCGGTGAACGCCGTGGACGAGCCTTACACCTTTGGCGCCGGCGAACTCAACGGCTCCTTCGTCGACCTGCTTGCCGACGGCGTGCCCACGGTCGAGCTGACGGGCTCCCTTGAGCTTGCGCCCTACGAAGTGCGCTATCTGTTGAGGGCCTAGCCCATGGCCGCGTCTGATGAGGGCTATCAACATATTGAGCATGGGTTTGAGCCCGTGTTCGACGAGCACTCGCGCGCTTTGGTGCTCGGGTCGTTTCCCTCGGTGCTTTCGCGCGCCAATGCCTTTTATTACGGCAACCCTCAGAATCGCTTTTGGCGTGTGATGGCCACGTGTCTCGGTATGCCTGTGCCGCCCAACGAGGGCGATCCTTTGGCAAGCGGTGAGCCCGCGACGCTCGATGCCTCCATTGCCGCCAAGCGGGCCATGCTGCTGAACGGCGGCGTGGCCCTGTGGGATGCAATCGAGAGCTGCGACATTAAGGGCTCGAGCGACGCGAGCATCCGCAACGTTGTGCCGGCACATATCGAGCGCATTACCGATGCCGCGTCGATCGAGGTCGTTGTCTGTAACGGCGGTACGGCAGGGCGACTCTACAAACGCTACTTGCAAGATCGGACGGGGTTGCCCGCCGTCGTCCTGCCCTCGACAAGTCCTGCCAATGCCGCCTGGCGCCTGGAGCGGCTTGTTGAGCGTTGGCACGAAGCCGTTGACTGGGCTGTTATTTAATTTAGATTTTTGTTTGAGCGTGGGCGCCCAGACGTTTCAGAACGCCTCGCCAGATCGGCGCGGGCACGGCTGGCTCGGCGCAAACCATGCCGTCGGCGTCGACGTTGGCGGCATTGCCGCCGCCAAGTCGCTGTGCATGCTTGACGGAGCAGCCCATGCGCACAGCGCCCACAAGCTTATCCATCGCTTCCGAAAATGGTCGACGCAAGAGGCCCATGCGTGGGGAATGGCGAAGCGCTGCGATGCCGCTGCCGGCGCAGATGGCAACGCCGCCACACCACAATTGGTCATGGCGCTCACATGCCTTGCGCAGGCGAACGGCGGTCCCACGCGCCTGCTCAGTGCCCTCTTGTGCGGCTCGAATCGCGGCATAGACGCGCGTTCCCGTACCGCCAAAGCGCTCAAGCGCCTGCTCGATGGCTGTCAACGTCTCATCGTCAGCCACATCTTCAATGGCCAGCACGATGCCATCGGCAACGCTGCCGGCGTCATTTGCCTTCAAGTCGACCGGGCGGGGGAGTGCGGTGCCGGAAAGTTGAGCATAGGCGGCGATGGCATCCTGCAGGTCCCAGAGCAAAAACTCAAGATCGGCGCTATTGGGAATGCTGATATACGCAATGGTTTGCAGCGTTTTTGGTACATCGCCGCGCGCGGTCGTCTCCATGCCATCTCCTTTCCGGCTCGTTTCCGTTTAGGTTACACCGTCTGGTGGCGCCCCGCCGCGCTATCCTAGTGCAACCCTTACGAAAGGAACGCCATGCGTCTGCCCATGAATACCTCGCTTGCCACGCTCAAGCCCTCCGGTATCCGCCGGATTAACGCGCTCGCCGCCCAGCATCCGGGGTGCATCGCGCTCGCGCTCGGCGAGCCCGATTTTCCCACGCCCGATGTGATTAGCGCCGAGGTGACGGCCTCGCTCGACCGCGGCGACACGCACTATCCGCCCAACAACGGTCGCCCTGCCCTGCGCGAGGCGCTGTCCGCATATATGGGCGACGCGGGCCTGGCGTTTTCCACCGATGAGGTCATCCTGACCGACGGCGCGACCGAGGCCCTGTCGGCAACATTCATGGCTATGCTCAACCCCGGCGACGAGGTCATTATCCCCACGCCGGCCTTTGGCCTGTACGCAAGCATCGTCGTGGCCAACCACGCCAAAGCAGTCTTTTTGGATACGGAGCCTGCGCAATTTCAGATTGACGAGGAAGCGCTTCGTGCCTGCGTGACACCGGCGACCAAGGCTATCGTCATCTGCTCGCCCAACAATCCTACGGGTTGTATCCTCAACACGGCGTCGCTCGACGCCGTGGCACACGTGGCGGAGCAGGCGGGCATCTACGTGGTCTGCGACGACGTATACAACCGCCTGGTTTATGTGGATGGCTACGAGCGCTTTGCCCAGCGCCACCCGGAGCTACGCGATCAGACGGTAGTTATCGAGAGCTTCTCCAAGCCCTGGGCTATGACCGGCTGGCGCCTGGGTTGGCTCGCAGCGGCAACCCCCGTCATCGCCGAGATCGCAAAGGCCCACCAATACTTAGTATCGAGCGCTGTCTCCTTCGAGATGGACGCCGCAGCCCGAGCCCTCACCGTCGACCCAACCCCCATGCTCAAAGTCTACCGAGCTCGTCGCAAACGCGTGCTCGCAGCCTTAAACGCCATGGACCTCGACGTAGTGGAACCGGTCGGCGCCTTCTACGCCTTCCCCAGCATCAAACGGTACGGCCTAACAAGCGAGGATTTCTGCATTAAAGCCATCAAAGAGGCAAACGTAGCCCTAGTTCCCGGAAACTGCTTCGGAACCGAAGGCCGCATCCGCCTCAGCTACTGCGTTTCCGACAAAGACCTAGACGAAGGCCTCCGCCGCCTGTCCACCTTCGTTTCAACCCTGTAGCCATCAGGGACGCAACACATCAGCCCACCGACCCAAGCATTATGAGTGGGGGCGTCAGCCAACGAAAACCCGGGCTGCCCAAAGTCAACGCAGGCACGCGCCGCCGAAGGCCAGGCGCAAGGTTTTCGTAGATTCCGCACGAGCCGAAGAGCACTTAATGTGCTCTTCGTGCGAGCCAGGACTTGACCGAGCGAAAACCTTGCGCCTGGCCTTCGGCGGCGCGTGCCGGATGGTGGAATTGTGTGCAGCCCGGTTTTCCGTTGACCGACGCCGGGGTCCCCGCCATAATACTTTCGGTTCACGCACGAATCCGCTGCCAGAGACAGCCGGCGCAAACGGGCATTGCCCGCGAGCTTAATGGGATATCCCGCCAGCCGAGGTGGTCGAGTAGATATGTCTTCTCGCCCCCGTCGCTCATGCAGCGCGGGGGCTTTCTTTTTGGACATGCCCCCGTCACGTCCTTGTGGCGGACCGTGCCCGGAAAGAATTCGAGGAGGTGTAATTCATGCCCCAGCAGTACAAAATCGACAAGGTTGCAGAGATCGAGTCCCGTATCGCCGAGAACGCCGGTCTGTTCGTCGTCAACTACAACGGTCTGACGGTTAAGCAGGCTCAGGAGCTGCGTCATCAGCTTCGCGAGTGCGGCGCCGAGATGAAGGTCTACAAGAACAACCTGGTCAAGATCGCTCTCAAGAACCAGGAGCAGCCCGAGCTCGACGAGATCCTCGCCGGCCCCGTCGCTTATGTGTTCTACGAGTCCGAGCCGGTCGAGGCCGCTAAGGCCCTTAAGGACTTCTCCGCTCAGTCCAAGGGCGTCCTTGAGATCAAGGGCGGTATCTCCGACGGCAAGGCCGTTTCCGCTGATGATGTTAAGGCTATCGCCGAGCTGCCCACCAAGGATCAGCTTCTCGGCCAGATCGCCGGTCTCATCTCCGGTTTCGCTCGCGACATCGCTGTCTGCGTCAACGGCGTTTCCTCTGGTCTCGCTCGTTCGATCCAGCAGGTCTCCGAGCAGAAGGCAGCCTAGTCGCTGTTTTCACCCGCGGCGGCAACGCCGCACCCCTGGCGCATTCGCGCCGTGTTTTAACTGATCTCCGTGCACAGACACGGAAACCGAAAGGACTTAGAAATGGCTAAGCTTACCACCGATGAGATCATCGATGCTCTTAAGGAAATGACCCTTCTCGAGGCTTCCGAGCTCGTTAAGGCTATCGAGGACACCTTCGGCGTTTCTGCCGCTGCTCCTGCCGCTGTTGTCGCCGCTCCTGCTGCTGGCGCTGCTGAGGCCGAGGAGAAGACCGAGTTTGACGTCGTGCTCGAGGGCTTCGGCGACAACAAGATCCAGGTCATCAAGGCCGTCCGTGAGCTCACCAACCTTGGCCTGAAGGAGGCCAAGGAGGTCGTCGAGGGCGCTCCCAAGGCTGTTCTCGAGGGTGCCAAGAAGGAGGACGCCGAGGCTGCCAAGGAGAAGCTCGAGGCTGCTGGCGCTGCTGTCACCCTCAAGTAATCAGGCTTTCTCGCCAGATTTCTTTGCAGACGGGGTTCGCATTGCGAGCCCCGTCTTTTTTGTTTTTCGGTCCCTCGGCATCGGTTGTTCAAACTGCCATGTTCTGTGATTTGTGTCGTATCGCGTGCTCTGCCGTTGGGCAATAAAATTGCACCATTCGAGCAATAATTTGCGTTGACCTGCTGAAGAATTGTCTCTGCCTTGTAGTGACATATAGTTCCAGCGGTAAGATGCTTAGGTATCGCAATTTGGTCTGCGGCTGTGTGCCGCACGCATGGGGCGCTTTTGCGCCTGCGAAAGGATCTTTGAATAACATGAAGGCAATCATCCCCGCCGCCGGTCTTGGCACGCGTTTTCTGCCTGGCACCAAGTGCACGCCCAAAGAGATGCTGCCGGTGCTCGACAAGCCCGTCATTCAGTACATCGTCGAGGAAGCGCTCGATCCCGAGGAGGTCGACGATGCCATC
>CABUTL010000124.1 GCA_902494375.1 uncultured Collinsella sp. | reverse complement strand
TCCGCACGAGTCGAAGGCCACTTAATGTGGCCTTCGTGCGAGCAGGACTGCCCGAGCAGGAAACCTTATGCCCCGCCCCTCCGGAGCCATACGGGAGCCACCGCTAAGTTATCCCCCGGCATTCAGAAAATCTAAGTGCCAAAAAATAAGATTTTTTGACTCCGTGTTGTATAACCCGCCATTCGTGGGTACCATTCAACGCGTACGCAAACAAAAAGGGTTAATTCGCGTGGTATAACCGCGCGGCCCAAAAAGGAGGAGACAAGCATGTCGTCTTTGAAGCCGCTTGCAGATCGTGTTCTGGTCAAGCCCGACGAGGCCGAGCAGAAGACCGCTTCTGGTCTGTATATCGCCAGCAACGCTCAGGAGAAGCCGCAGCGCGGCACCATCGTTGCCGTGGGCGCCGGCAAGGTCAACGACAAGGGTGAGCGCATCCCCATGGACGTCAAGGTCGGCGACGTTGTCATCTACGGTAAGTTCGGTGGCAACGAGGTCAAGGTCGACGGCGAGAAGTATCTGCTGATGCGCGCCGACGACATCTACGCTGTCGTCGAGGCCTAGTCTCGTCAGAATCTCTGATTCGTCTTTGAACGCGCCTGCCGCATAGGACTCGGAAGCGGCGACGCGAGTCACATTTCTTTTGGAGGATTACCTACCATGGCAAAGAACATTACGTTCAACACCGATGCCCGCGCTAAGCTTGCCAAGGGCGTCAACACTCTGGCCGACGCCGTTACCGTCACCATGGGCCCCAAGGGCCGCTACGTTGCGCTGCAGCGCACGTTCGGTGCTCCGACCATCACCAACGACGGCGTTTCCGTCGCCAAGGAGATCGAGCTCGAGGACAACATCGAGAACATGGGCGCTCAGCTGGTGAAGGAGGTCGCCACCAAGACCAACGACACCGTGGGTGACGGCACCACCACCGCAACCCTGCTCGCCCAGGCCATCGTCAACGACGGTCTGCGCAACGTCGCCGCTGGCGCCAACCCGCTGGCCATCCGTCGCGGCATCGACAAGGCCGTCAACGCCGCCGTCACCGAGATGAAGAAGCAGGCCAAGCCGGTCGAGACCAAGGAGCAGATCGCTTCCGTCGGTACCATCTCCGCCGGTGACCCCGAGGTCGGCGAGAAGATTGCCGAGGCCATGGAGGTCGTGGGCAAGGACGGCGTCATCACCGTCGAGGATTCCCAGACGTTCGACATCACCATCGACACCGTCGAGGGCATGCAGTTCGACAAGGGCTATGTCTCCGCTTACTTCGTCACGGACAACGACCGCATGGAGGCCGTGATGAAGGATCCGTACATCCTCATCACCGACCAGAAGATCTCCAGCGTCCAGGACATCATGCCCGTTCTCGAGGCTGTCCAGCGCGCTGGCCGTGGCCTGCTCATCATCGCTGAGGACATCGACGGCGAGGCTCTGCCTACCCTGGTCCTCAACAAGATCCGTGGCGCCCTCAACGTCTGCGCCGTCAAGGCCCCGGGCTACGGCGATCGCCGCAAGCGAATCCTCGAGGACATCGCCGTCCTCACCGGTGGCCAGGCTGCCCTGGACGAGCTGGGCGTGAAGGTCGCTGACATCACCGCCGATATGCTCGGTACCGCTAAGTCCGTCACCATCTCCAAGGACAACACCGTCGTCGTCGGCGGCGCTGGCTCCAAGGAGGCCATCGACGCTCGTATCGCTCAGATCAAGGGTGAGATGGAGAACACCACCTCTGACTTCGACCGTGAGAAGCTCCAGGAGCGCCTGGCCAAGCTCTCCGGTGGCGTTGCCGTCATCAAGGTCGGCGCTGCTACCGAGTCCGAGCTCAAGGAGATCAAGCACCGCGTCGAGGACGCCCTGCAGGCTACCCGCGCTGCTGTCGAGGAGGGCATCGTCGCCGGTGGCGGCGTCGCCTTCATGGATGCTGCTCCTGCGCTCGACGCCGTTGAGCTCGACGACCCCGAGGAGAAGATCGGTGTCGACATCGTCAAGAAGGCTCTGACCGCTCCGGTCGCTACCATCGCCAAGAACGCTGGTTTTGAGGGCGCTGTCGTGGTCGACAAGGTTGCCGAGCTGCCCGCCGGCCAGGGTCTCAATTCTGCCAACGGCGAGTGGGGCGACATGATCGAGATGGGCGTCCTCGACCCCGTCAAGGTCAGCCGCGTCACCCTGCAGAACGCTGCTTCTGTCGCCAGCCTGATTCTCATCACCGAGGCTACCGTCTCCGATGTCCCCAAGAACACTCAGCTTGAGGACGCAATCGCTGCTGCTACCGCTGGTCAGCAGGGCGGCGGTATGTACTAAGGCCGACAAGGTCTAGAACTCCCACCGGGAATCCGGGGGCGTGACGGGGTTTCTCTCCGGAACGTCCTCGGATCCCCTGCGTTTACGGCCTTGAGGTCGGCGTGGGCGGAGAATGTGGTCGATAGGGATACGTGTCCCCTTCGCTGTTTCGCGCTTTGCGCGAAAGGCGCGTTACTTTGGGATGGGTGGGGAACGTGGTTGTTGCGGCAATTGATCCCCGCCACAAATTACCCTCGGCATACTTGCGCGAACGATTGCTCGTGCTACACTTGCAAGTGCTGTTTCAGGGCGGGGTGGAATTCCCCACTGGCGGTAAATCGGGCGGTGCCAAAGGGGTGCCGTGGCGCAGGCGAGGCGTCTGCGACCGAGCCGATGAGTCCGCGACCCGTGTGTGCGTTGGTTCGCATGTCGGCTGAACTGGTGAGATCCCAGTACCAACGGTTAGAGTCCGGATGAAAGAGGCAGGTGATCTTATGTCTGAACAGTCGCAGCATATCCATTTTGAGAACACGAATAGGTGGAGCACCAAACAGCTCGTTACCATGGCGTTGATGTGCGCCTTGGGCGCCCTGTTTATGTACGTGCAGCTGCCCATCCTTCCTTCGGCGCCGTTTTTGACGTATGACCCGTCGCTGGTGCCGGCGATGGTGTGCGGGTTTGCGTACGGTCCCGGTGCCGGTACTGCTGTTGCCGCCATGGCGATCGTTATCCATGCGCTCACCACGGGTGACTGGGTCGGCGCGCTTATGAACTTGGTCGCTACGCTGGGCTTTATTCTGCCCGCGGCGATCGTCTACCAAAAGATGCACACCTACAAGGGTGCCGTGATTGGTCTGGTGCTCGGCGTCATTGCCGCTACGGCGCTGTCCATGGTTGCGAACCTGACCATCGGCGTTTGGTTCTGGTATGGCTCGGTCGATGTGATCGCCCCGCTCATGATTCCTGCCGTGCTGCCGTTCAACCTTATCAAGACCGTGCTTAATTCGGTATTGACGCTTGCGGTGTACAAGGCGGTCTCCAACCTCATCACGCCTAAAAAGGACCAGGTCAAAGGCCGCGCATGATTGAGTGTCGGGGCGTTTCCTTTAGCTATGACGGTGCCGTACCGGCGCTCGACGGCGTCGATCTGAATATCGAGGACGGCGAGTTTTTCTGCATCCTCGGTGGTAATGGGTCGGGCAAGTCGACGTTTGCCAAGCATCTGAATGCACTGCTGCAGCCCGACGCGGGCACGGTACGCATCAACGGCATGGATGCGTCCGACCCCGAGCTGGTCTACGACATTCGTTCGACCGCGGGCATGGTGTTCCAGAATCCCGATGATCAGCTGGTGGCAACGCTTGTCGAAGATGACGTTGCGTTCGGTCCCGAAAACCTTGGCGTGCCATCGGCGCAAATTGCGCAGCGCGTACGCGAGGCGCTGAAGGGCGTGGGCCTGGTGGGCTTTGAGCACCACGAGACCCATGCGCTTTCGGGTGGTCAAAAGCAACGCGTGGCGCTTGCCGGCGTGCTCGCCATGGAACCGCGCGTGCTCATATTGGACGAGGCTTCCTCGATGCTCGATCCGCGTGGACGCAAGGGCCTCATGAAGGCTTGCCGCGCGTTGCACGCTCGCGGCATGACCATCGTGATGATTACGCACTTTATGGAAGAGGCTGCCGAGGCCGATCGTGTCGCCGTGTTTCAGACGGGACGAGTTGCCATGCTGGGCACGCCCGATGAGATTCTGACGCGGGCGAATGAACTCGTTCAGCTCAACCTTGACATGCCAGAGTCGTGCCGTTTGGGCATGGCACTTCGTGCGAAGGGCGTGTCCGTTTGCGCGCAGGTGCGTGAGGCGGATATGGTCGCCGAGATTGCGCAGGCTTATGCCGAGCGGAGTGGGGCAGGCACCGCGGGGCAGTCTTCCGTATCCCAGTCGGAAATCGCTGACGGTACTGTTCCGGCAGACAACGAGGACAACGCGTCGGAGCCCGTCATCGAACTATCCCATGTTTCGTACAGTTATTCGCTCAGTCCGCGCGAGCGCCGCCGCTGGCATAAGCGCTCAGCCACTGCGGGCAAATCGAGCAAACAGGCTCTCTGGGGAAACGACCCCAGCAGCCCGTGGGCGCTGCGCGATGTATCGCTGACGGTGCGTCGCGGCGAGTTCCTGGGCTTGGCAGGTCATACCGGTTCGGGTAAGTCGACGCTGGTTCAGCATCTCAACGGTTTGATTCGCCCCCAGGAGGGATCCGTTCGTGCGCTGGGGCTCGATCTGTCAAACAAGAAAGACGCCGCCGCGGTTAAGGCCAAGGTCGGCGTGGTGTTTCAATATCCTGAGCGTCAGCTGTTTGCCGAAACCGTGGCGCAGGACGTGGCGTTTGGTCCGCATAACCTTGGCTTGCCGCAAGATGAAGTCGACCGTCGTGTCGAGTCATCGCTCTCACGCGTGGGCCTCGACCTTTCCACGGTCGGCGACAAGAGTCCCTTTGAGCTTTCGGGCGGTCAGCAACGGCGTGTGGCATTCGCCGGCGTGCTCGCCATGGAGCCCGAAGTCCTGGTGCTCGATGAGCCCATGGCGGGGCTCGATCCGGCTGCGCGCAGGGATTTCCTAGGGCTCATCGATCGACTTCACCGCGATGGCCTGACCGTTGTCATGGTTTCGCACAGCATGGATGACCTGGCCAATTGCTGCGACCGTATCGTCGTAATGAACGAAGGTGCGGTGTTTGCCGAGGGAACCCCCGTGCAGGTGTTTGCGCATGCCGATGAGCTCAAGTCGATCGGCTTGGGCGTACCTGCT
>CABUTL010000123.1 GCA_902494375.1 uncultured Collinsella sp. | reverse complement strand
TCACCGTCGCCGCCCTCGGGATCCCAGCCATCCCCACCGGCAAGCACCTGCTCGCGAGCGTACCCGGCGGCAGCCATCACATCGAGTTTATTTGCCCACGGCACCCAGTCGGTAGTATCACCCGCCGGCCCATGCAGGATTGCGCCAGCATACTGCGCGCAGCTGTGCGCCGCCGGCTTATTCCAATCCCACCAGCCTTCGCGCTTGATATGTCGCCCCAGCCAGCAATCGATCAGCACAGTTTGCGCCCATTCGCGCCAAGGACGACCCAGGTAGACCGAATCCGGCGCCACGCCATCCGGAGCTGTAAACGAACAGCCGTGGAACACAAATCCGTACGGCTCGCCTTTAGGCGTGGAGGCTGCCGTTACATACCCGTTGACATCCATATCGCGATTGAGCGAGCGAATCTCGCACCCCTCAAAGTAGGCACGCGCGCCGCCAAAGATAAAGTCGACATCGCCCTCGATCCGGCAACGTCGAAAATACTGGCGCCCCACCCGGCGCGGCGCATACTGTTTGGGTCCTATAAACCCGCCCGGTTTGGCCTCATGCGGCGGCAGCGGACCCAAAAACAGTGTGTCCTGGTGCCCCTTAATGCAGCAGGCATCGACAACCAGACGGTCGCCATCGGCATACAGGGCAATCGCCTGACCGACCTCGCGCCCATCGCCCGCATCGTTTTCGATCGTGAGGTTCTCGAGCCGTACGTCGTCGGCATCGACCAAAACGGTATAGGTCCTAAACGTGCCGAGCGTGCCGTCCACGCCCGAGCCGTCCTCCGAAGGCATCTTGGCACCCAGGCTGCCCACGATACGCACGCTGTCGGCCGTCTCTCCCTCAATCGTCACATGCGAGCGATGAATCTCGACCCGCTCGCGATACTCGCCCGGATCGACGCGAATCATCACCGGTTGCTCGGCATCCGGATAGAGCTGATCGGCTGCCGCCAAGGCATCGGAAATCGTTGGATACGCTCCTGCCGCAGCCCTCGAAACGCGCAGCGTATAGATACTTTCGCTCATCGTCCATCACGCTCCCAGGAAGCGAACTGTTCAGGCCAGCCCTGAACTTGTGGCTGAATATGCTCGGCGCAGCCCTTAAATGCCGTTAGGGCCGTGGCGAGCGATGCCCCATGCTTTCCATGCGGAAAGACATGTAGGCTAAAGCCAATCCCGTGGTCGGCAAGAGCCTGCGCAAGAAGGAGGCTATTTTGAACTGGTACCGATGCATCCTCGGCGGTATGCCACAAGAACGTACGGGGGAAGCCCTCGCCCACCATATTCTCGATCGACAACTTTTGAGCCAAAGCGCCATCGGCACCCGTTAGGTATTCAAATGAACCACGATGAGCATAGGCCCCCGAGCTTACGACCGGATAGCCCAAGCAAAGTGCGTCAGGCCGAATCGACTCAGGAGATGCCGCAATCGACTCTGCAAGCCAGGGTTGGTCCCAAAGCGCCCCGAGCAAGCCAACTAGATGCCCACCGGCCGAAAAACCCATGACCGTAATCCGATCAGGATCGACACAGTACTCTGCCGCATGGCCTCGGACGGTATCGACCGCCCGCGCGAGTTCTTGCAATGCCAGCGGATAGACAGCCGGAGCAACCGAGTAGTTCAGCACAAACGCTTGGTAGCCCATCGCCAACAAACGGAGCGCTACCGGCTCGCCTTCGCGCGGCGAAACGTGATCGTAGCCGCCTCCTGGCACGACCACAACTGCAGGCAGCGGTTTTAAAGCATAAGCATCTTCGGTCGGGGCAAAAACATAAGACGTAATCGTGGCAGACGAGCCATCGACCCCGACAGGAATCGTTTTATTGAGCATGTATTCCCTTTCACCATGATGCGTAGCGCAGCGCACACGGCCGTATCGCACAAGGGCTGCATTGCCGATTTATCCGACAATGCAGCCCTGGTCATCAACCCGAGTTAGGAACGGACAACCTTGTCGACGTTCTGGAGCTGCAGCTCCTCGCCGTCCTGGCCCTCGATCACCACATTTTGCAGGTCGAGCACCTTGACGTTTTGCGCAATGATGCCCTGACGCACCATGGGCTCAACGCCGCAGGCCATGGCCGGGACAAAGGGCTCGGCATCGTCGGCAAAGGTCACGTGAACGTCTTGGAACGTCAGACGCGTCACCTTGCTCTCGGGCAGACCCGTGATATAGGCCGCGGCAGCATGGCAGTTGGTGGCCTCGATATCGCAAAACGTCGTGGCACCAAAGCCGGGCGTGCGGTCGTCGACAGGCAGCGTCTCGCGAGACTGCACGTAATCGGTCTTGCCGTCCTTGTCGCAGAAGTAGAAGGAGTTGACCACGAAGGGCGTGAGCACCTCATCCATGCGAATGTGCTCAAAGGTAATGCCCTCGTTGACGGCATCCTTGCCGCGCCCGCGGCGGGTCTTGACGCGCAGGCCGCGGTCGGTGCGCTCAAAGAGGCACTTGCTCACGGTAAGGTCCTTGATGCCGCCGGCAGCCTCTGAACCCAGGACCACGGCGCCGTGACCATCGTGCATGTAGCAGTGAGAGATCAGCACGTCGTGCGTGGCGGGACGAAGCTCGGGCTCAATACCCAGCTTGCCGCTCTTGATGGCGATGCAGTCGTCGCCCACCGAGAACTGGCAGCCCAAGATGCGGACAAAGCCGCAGCTCTCAGGATCGAAGCCGTCGGTGTTGTGGGAGTTCTTGGGACCCTCGATGGACAGGCAGAGCGCATCGACGTGCTCGCACAGGATGGGGTGGATGTTCCACGCCGGGCTATTGCGCACGGTGAAGCCGGCCAAGCTCACGTTCTCACACTCGGATAGGAAGATCATGCGCGGGCGGGCGACCTCACGGCCCTCCTCCGGGCGAAAGATGTTCTTAAAGTCCTTGTTCCACCAGTTGTCCTCGGCAAAATCAGTCTGACCGTCGATCGCGCCGCGACCATAGATGCACACGTCGTGCACGCTCAGACCCGTAAAGGTAGAGCAGTAGGTCGAGAAGCTCTCGCCCTCCCAGCGGCCCAGGGGCAGCATATCGGTGCCGGCATACCCGGCACCCTCGTTGCCCGTGACCGTGCCCGGAATGTAGGCAAGCGAGGCACGATCGTGGCGGGCCAGCAGCACCGCTCCCTCGGCGAGCTCGATGTTGATATTGCTCTTAAGAAAGAGAGACTTGATGCGATAACTACCGGCGGGGATCAGCACGCGGCCACCCTTGGGGCAGGCCATGATGGCAGCCTGGATGTTGGTGGTGTCATCATGCTCGGCATCGCCCTTGGCGCCACAGTCGCGAACGTTGATGGTAAAGGGCTCAGCCGGCGTGGTGACACCTACGCTCAGCTCACGCTCGCCACAAACAAAACGAACCAGGTTGCGCTTGCCGGGGGTCAGGCCGTCGACATAGGTCTCGACCGTATTCGTGGTACCGGCGGGCTCGTCGTTGACAAAGATCTCCCACGTATCGGCGTAGGTAAAGTAACCGCCGTCGTCAAGCTCGATAACCGCCGCGCGCGCGTTGCGCCAGATAACGTTCGTCTCCATGGGTTTCTCCCTCAAAAAGATGCTCTAAAGGCAAATTGTACGCTGTTGAAAAAGGGCCGTGCCTGCCGGCGGAATTCCGGTGGCACGGCCCTGTGATTTGGACGATATGTCGGCCTTACTCGGCGGGAGTTACGCTACCGTCCTGGAAGCCAACGTTGTTGTGGGCAAAGCAGTCCTCGTACTTAAAGCCGGAGAGCTCCTCGCAAAGCGCCTTGACCTCGGGCTTGACGTCGGCCATCTTGCCACCCTCCTTGACTCGGTGAATCTCGTCGCAAAGGACGTCGCACTGCTCCTTGTCGATCTTGATGCCGCGGGCAAGGACGGCCGCAAGCAGGAAGAAGCCGGCGCAGCCGATGATCATGTAGCCGCAGATATACAGAGGCACGGTAGCGGGCTGGGTCACGGCGTCGCTATTGCCGGCGGTCTGAATGAAGCCGGAGGCAGCAAGGACGATAGCCCACACGTTGACGGCGATAGCCTGGGCGATCTGCTGGCAGAGCTGCTGAGCGGAGCTGTAGATGCCCTCGCGACGACGCAGGGTGATGAGCTCATCGACATCGGGGATGTAGTTGAGCAGAACATCGGGCAGGTACTGGAAGCCGACGTAGAAGAACTTCCAGATGGCGAAGATGATGGGGTAGGCGATCATGGCGATGGCGACCGTGGAGGTGCCATTGATCTGACCAAAGGCGAAGTAGTTGTAGGCGATGATGCACGCAGCGCAACCGACATTTGCGAGGTACCAAGACTTGTGGAAGCCCTTCTTGGCCATGAGAGCGACCCAGATGGCGGTGCAGACGATAGCGACGACCTTGCCAGGCATCTCCATCACGGACTCGTAGGACTTAGGAATCTGCAGGCAGTAGACGATGAAGAAGGACAGGCAGGCAGACCAGCAGGCAGCAGCGAGCTTCGTGGAGACCTGTGCGTACAGGACCTTGCGGAAGGACTTGTTGCGGAAGGTGGAGATTACGTCGATGAAGAACTTCTTGATACCCTCGCCGACGCTCTCGATCTTCTCCTGAGCGACCTCCTCGGGGGTGTGCTCCCACGTGGACAGGTACACACAAAGCAGCGAGATTGCCATGACCGAAGCGTTGATCGTAGCGATGATGAAGTAGCTGAACGGGTTGGTCTCGCCGAAGGTGCCAAAGCCGAAGCCCACAAGTGCAGCCATCAGGAAGCCGGCGGCGTTACCAAAGAGATGCTTGTAGCCGGTGAGGTACGTACGCTCCTTGAAGTCGTCGGTCATCTCGATGGTAAGCGGCGACAGGTTGGCGGTGCAGAACGTATACGCGACGTTGTAGATCAGGTACAGCACAAAGTAGTACGGGAAGCCAAACGGCGTAGCCACGAAGATGAGCGGCTCGGCGATCATCATCGGGATGGCCAGCAAGATCCAGAAACGACGACGACCAAAGATGCGGCCAATCTTGGTGGCATAGAAGTTATCGGCCACAAAGCCCATCAGCGGGCAAAGAATAGCGTTGACATAGATGGCAAACGAGCTGATCAGTGCAGCCTCGCCTGCGGACAGGCCACACTCCGTGGACAGGAACAGCACCATGTA
>CABUTL010000122.1 GCA_902494375.1 uncultured Collinsella sp. | reverse complement strand
GACAATCTGACGTTCAACTTCAAGGGCGCGACCAGAAGGTCAGCGCCCTTTCGTTTCACGTCACCTTGTCTCAAATGCGACCCGCTCGCTGCCGTTGCCAAAACACCGTCGTTTCTTTGGTTGTCAAGAGATTGGTGCATGTTAACCTGACCCCTTTGCACCAATCAAAAAGTTGCGGTGAGATAGTTCTTGAATTGGCCTTTTTTGAGGCTAAACAGGAACTATCTCACCGCAACTGCGTTGAGTGTTTTTTGGCAGCTGGTTTACTTGCTCGCGAACAGCCAGATCAGGACGATCACGAGGATTACGGCGACAATGCAGGCGATGGCTCCGGTGAATTTGACGCGTGAGTCGCGGGTTCGCTTGCGTACGTCGTCTTCGGCGGCCTCGAGTTGGGCAACTTCGCGCTCGGTCTCGGTATACTCGGCCTTGTCGCGTGCCAAGGACCCGGCGAGCGATTCGGTGATCTCGGGATGGTCGTGCACCTCGGTCGCCTGCTCGATAATCGACTGCGCATGCGCGGCATCTGCCCGGGCGTTTGCGATGGCCTGCTCTTGCTCGCGGCGTGCCTTGTCCTGTGTGGCGATCTTTTCGCGCAGCTCGCGCTGGCGCGTCGCGGCGGCAGTTTTTGCGGACTGCAACTCGTCGCGCGCGGCATCTGCCTCAGCCGTTACGGCCTGGTGCGCTCGTTTAGCGTCAGCGATGGGGGCCTGTGCCTGCTCGACGGCCTGCTCGGCGGCGGCGAGTGAATGCTCAAGATCGGCGGTCACGCGCGGAATATCTTCCTCGGCCTTGCGGAGGGTGTCGGCAGCGTCGGAGATTTGCATAGACAACTCGCTGGTGCGCACGGTGTAATTGGCGGGATTTGCCGAAGGGTTGCGCTGCAGCTCGGCATACTCGCGACGCAAGGTCTCGAGCTGCGCGCGCGTAGCATCGGCAGTTTGTCGTGCGGCGGCGACACCGGCATCGCGCTCAGCCTTCACTTTGTCGCGGATGCGCTTGGAATCCTCAAGGCGACGAACGAGGCGGTTGCCGGTCTCGCGCGAGCTCGCCTCGCGGGCTTCCACGGCGTCGAGTGCAGCCTTCAGGCGGAGCTCGGTCGCATCATCTTCTGCCTTCATTTGCTCGAGCTGGCCCTTGAGCTCAGTCGCTTTGGCGGCACGGGCATCACGGTTAATTTCAGCTGCCGCAGCGGTCTTTTGTGCCGCGGCAATCGCCTGGCGTTGATCGGCGATGATCTGATCGTAGCGGTCTGCGATGTCCTGGCGCGTCTCGAGCTCCTCTGCCTGGTCGGCGATGCGCTGCTCAAGCTCGGCTAAATGGGCGCGGGCATCGGCGAGTGCCTTCTTGGCGGCGTTCATCTCGCGCATGGCCGACGCGCCCTGGGCGATAAAAGTGCCCACGGCGTTAGCGGTGTTTGAGACGGCGCTCCCCAGGTCGCGGCTCGTGGCGGGAGCATGCGAGGTGGTTGGGTGTGCGGCCTTGGCGGCATTCGCATCGGCAGTCTGCGGCGCGGCGATATTGCCGGTGCCGCCTTCGATCACGGAAAAGCCCGCTGCGTGCGGGTCGACCGCGTCGGCGCCGATCGTGGGGTGCTCGAGTTGCAGGAACGAGGGCATGGTGCTGCCCTGGTCGGCAACCGGGGTCTCGCCGGGCACAAACGTCGAGGCGGCCTCGGCTGCTTCCTCTTCCTCGGCGTCGATATCGGCATCGGCGACAGCGTCCTTCATCGCTTTGACGGCATCCATCATGGAGTCCATGACGGCGTCGAGCTCTTCTTCCGAAGACACCTCGATGGGGCCTGCTACTTGCGGAGCGTTCTCGGCCTTGGGCTCAGTATCGCTCGGGTTCGGCTGCTCTAGCTGCTCTTCTTTGTCTTGCTCTGCGGCGACATTTGCGTCTGCGGCCTCGCCTGCGGCGGCAGGAGCCTCCTCGACGGCGGCATCAATGCTGCCATCGCTGCTGGTAGAAGTATCGCAGTCGTCAATGGTGTCTGCGGAATCATCAATATGCTGTTGAGTCTGGGGGTCCAGCTCGTCTGTCATAGGCATGTGCTCCTCATCGTTGTTTGTCACCCTATGATAAAGTCTCGCGCCGACATCCCGCGCCCCGCAGCAAAGTTTCAAAACGTGTTCGATGACTCGTCGCGTTAACAAAAACTCGGCCGCTCTATCCAATTTTTACTTGACATTCCCTTCGCCGAAAGACGTTGCGCCGTTCGCCCGCCATGGGCTTTATTTTTCACTTGAAGAAGCTAAAGTTGCATTTCAGCTTTTGGCGCGTTTATTTTGGATGCGCGCAGTCGGCGGGCGTGCCCGTCGCGATTTTGAAAGGACTTCGTATGGGACTTTTCACTGGTAAGACCGTGATCGTCACCGGCGGCGGCAAGGCCACGCTCAAGGACGGCTCCGCTGGCTCCATCGGCTACGGCATCGATATCGCTTTTGCCAAGGAGGGCGCGAACCTCGTCATCACCGGCCGCAACGTCGCCAAGCTCGAGGCCGCCAAGGAGTCTCTCGAGGCTGAGTACGGCGTCAAGGTTCTGCCTGTTCAGGCCGATGTTTCTGCCGGTCAGGACAACGAGGCCGTCGTACAGAACGTTATCGACAAGGCGATTGAGGAGTTCGGCCGCATCGACGCCGTCGTCAACAACGCCCAGGCCAGCGCCTCGGGCGTGACCATCGCCGACCACACTATGGACCAGTTTAACCTGGCCATTTACTCTGGCCTGTATGCCACCTACCTGTACATGCAGAAGGCCTATCCGCACCTGAAGGAGACCAAGGGCTCCGTGGTCAACTTTGCTTCGGGCGCCGGCCTGTTTGGCAACTACGGCCAGTGCAGCTACGCCGCCGCCAAGGAAGGCATCCGCGGCTTGACCCGCGTCGCCGCCAACGAGTGGGGCAAGGACGGCATCAACGTCAACATCGTGTGCCCGCTTGCCTGGACTGCTGCGCTCGAGAACTTCCAGGATGCCTATCCCGAGGCGTTCAAGGCCAACGTTCACATGCCGCCGGCGGGCCACTACGGCGACGTCGAGAAGGAGATCGGCCGCGTGGTCGTTCAGCTTTGCGGCCCCGACTTTAAGTATATGAACGGCGAGACCGTCACCCTCGAGGGTGGCATGGGCCAGCGTCCGTAGGGGTTACGCGGTTTTACCAAACCGCGTAACGGCTCGACGCTGCGCGGTCACCAGAGCGACAACTTGTCATTCAAAGAGGGTGGCATGACCAGAAGGTCTATGCCGCCCTCTTTTCATGCCAATTTGTTCGCTCTGGCGACCGCTCGCTGACGTTGCCAGGGCATCGGCGTTTGCGTTGCTGACGAAAAGTAGTCGTTGGGGACGTTCTTAAATGACTAGTCGAAGGGGACAGTCTTGTCGGCACTTGGGGACGGTCCCTAAGTGCCGGCAGATTGGGACACTCCTTTGCAAGATGGCGCTGAAGGCTGTCCCCAACAACTAGTCGTTTAAGAACGTCCCCAACGGCTAGTTGTTTAATGCGCCAGTTTCTGTCGAGTCGGTGCTCCTTGCGGGTTGCCCGTATAATGGTTTGCGTATGAGCCGCAACCAAGGAGTTCCAGTTTATGGACCAGAACCTTTTTAAATTCGACCTGATCGCCGAGGACCCGACGACGCACGCGCGTGCCGGCGTGCTGCACACCCCGCATGGCGACATCGAGACGCCGATCTTTATGCCCGTGGGCACCAAGGCAAACGTCAAGGGCATCCCCACCGAGACCGTCAAGCAGCTCGGTGCGCAGATCGTGCTCGCCAACACCTACCACCTGTCCATGCGTCCCGGCGAGGACACCATCGCTGAGCTGGGCGGACTGCACAAATTTATGAACTGGCATGGCCCCATTCTTACCGACTCGGGCGGCTTCCAGGTGTTCAGCCACAACGACGCCGTCAAGCTCACCGACGAGGGCGTACGCTTTATCGTCAACGACTACGACGGTCGCCACGTGTTCTGGACGCCCGAGGACAACATGGAAATCGCCATGAAGCTCGGCTCCGACATCTGCATGCAGCTGGACCAGTGCCCGGGCTATCCCGCCACGCGCGCCTACGTTGAGCGCGCCGTTGAGCTGTCGAGTATGTGGGCCGAGCGCTGCTACAAGGCTCACACCCGCGATGACCAGGCACTTTTCGGCATCGTTCAGGGTGGCATGCATCTGGACTTGCGCCTGCGCTCGCTGCGCCATCTGGAGGAGTGCGGTGACTTCCCCGGCTACGGCATCGGCGGCTACTCGGTGGGCGAGGACCACGAGACCATGTTCGAGACCCTGGCGCCGCTGGCTTCCGAGTACATGCCCAAGCACAAGCCGCGCTACCTGATGGGCGTCGGCAACCCCACCACCCTCGTGCGCGGTGTGGGCGTGGGCATCGACATGTTCGACTGCGTGCTGCCGACGCGCACCGGCCGCATGGGCACGGCGTTCTCCAGCGAGGGTCGCCTTAACTTCCGCAACGCGCGTTTTGCGCACGACGACGGTCCCATCGATCCCACCTGCACCTGCCCGGTGTGCACGGGCGGCTACAGCCGCGCGCTCATCCGTCACATGGTCACGCAGAAGGAGATGCTCGGCGGTATTCTGCTGTCGATGCACAACATCTACTACCTGCTCAACCTTATGCAGCGTGCCCGTCAGGCCATTATCGAGGGCCGCTACGGTGCGTTCGTGAGCGACTGGATGAACAGCCCCGCGGCGGTGGATTACTAAGGACGGCGCGGACGCTTGCGGAGCGCGGGCAACGGCAAAGGCCAAGCGGCGATCGGTCGTCGCGTTCGCTAACATGGTCTGCAAGACCGCTGACCGATGTCTTGCAAGCGCTTGATGCATCGTGGGTACCATACCGAATGGTTGATGTTCGGGCGGGTGTTTGACGCATGGCGTCGACCCCGCCCGTTTCTGTTTTCGATAGGAGTACCCATGATTAAGAATGAGAACGTCGAGGGCGAGCCCGCCTACGACGAGACGTACCGCCGCGGCCCCGTGGTCATGCGCGGCCCCATGATTCCTAAGGACAACACCTACGCCAATCTGCTGGCGCCCGAGGACTCGACCGACTGGCTGCATGCCGATCCCTGGCGCGTGCTGCGCAT
>CABUTL010000121.1 GCA_902494375.1 uncultured Collinsella sp. | reverse complement strand
GTCCTGCGGAAAGATTTGGGAGGTAAGCCCTGGGGCCTCCTGCGGTAACTAAGGAGGCCGTGGCTATTCGTCTTCTTGCTGCGGGTGCCTGGGGTAGGATGCGGCGTGCATTTTTGGGAGTATTCAGCAGCCGAGGGTGCCTGCATACTGGATTTTGGGCGAAAGGCAGGCACTGTGGGCCGCATCCTGTAAAAAATGATCGGTCCTTGAGGCATTGGGGTCCAGGACCAGGGCATTCAGCGCGGTTTTGTGCACCCGTTCCCGCGCCCGCGGACCCCGGGACGCTGAATACTCCGGAATTTGCACGGCGCCCCCTGGAGTACCTGTGGGCAAAAAGCAACCGCCCCGTCAAAGTATGCATTTGGCGGGGCGGTTTATGCAAAAATGCTGCTGCGGGCGCGTCGGCAGCTCGCTAGAACTTGAATCCCAGGACAGGTTACTCGGCGCTCTTGAGGGCGCCGACCATGTCGATCTTGTTGAGCGTTCGGTTGGTGGCGAGGTTGACGATAAACGTAAAGCCGAAGGAAAGCACTACGGCGAGCACGTAGCTTAGCGGCTCGACTTCGACGTCAAAGTACAGCGACGGCATCTGCAGGATGTACGTAAAGCTCTCGGCAAGCAGGCCACCCAGCGGCACGCCCAGCGCGGCGCCAATCGCTGTAAGAATCAACGTCTCCTTGTTGACGTAATGGTGCACCTCGCCGCGGCGGAAACCCAACACCTTGATGGTTGCCAGTTCGCGCTTGCGCTCCGAAATGTTGGTGTTGGACAGCGTAAACACCACCACAAATGATAGGCACGCCGCCATAAAGGTCACAAGCACCACGACCGAATTGATGATCGTAAAGTTCGCCTCATAGTTTTCCCAATGCTCGGCCGTACTCGAAATCGTAAGCCAACCGTCACTCTTAAGATTCTTGCTAAACGCAATCTGGTCGGCCGACGAACCCTTAAGCAGCACAAAGACGCCGTTAAGACGTGCACTTCGACCGAACGCGCGCTCATGGGTGCCCTGCGTCATGTAAAGCGTGTTGCCCAGATAGTTAAGCGAAATGTCGCTGACTTTGACCTTGGCAACATTGAGCGACGAATCCTGGACGTGAGCCGTATCGCCCGGCTGAATCCCCAGCACCAGCTGTGAACTTTTACTCAGATACACGTCTCCGTCACGCAAAGGCAGCGGTTCTTTGGACTCATCCTCCAGACGCACGTAATCGCCCAAGTCACTCGTGCGGTCATCGGGCACCACGATCAGCTGCACGGTCTCGCTCTTGCCGCCAAACGTAAAGGTGACGTTGTCGGTCATAATCGGCAGGGTCGAGGTCACGGTCACGTTGAAATCATTGGCCGCGCTGCGCTCATCCAATGCCGCGCACGTCTGCGAAAAATCGTCGGGATTGGCGACCGCCAGCAGGTCGTAGCGCGTGATATGCCCGTACTGTTTGGGCGAAAGCGCCACCGACGTGTCGCGAATGCCCATACCGCAGATCACGAGCGCTGTGCAGCCGGCGATACCGAAGATGGTCATAAAGGCGCGCTTTTTGTAGCGGAACAGGTTACGCGCCGCCACCTTGTTCAAAAAGCTCATGCGGCGCCAGATAAAGCCGATGCGCTCAAGCAAGATGCGAGAGCCGGCGCGTGGGGCCTTGGGACGCATGAGCGAGGCTGGGGTCTCGGCCATCTCGTGGCGGCAGGCGATAATCGTAGCGCCCACCACGCCCACGGCAAACAGCGCCACCGAGACGATTGAGGACACGATGTCGTACGAGAGCAACATCTGGGGCAGCGAGTACATGTCGTCGAACACCGTAAACAGGAACAGCGGCAGGCCCACAAATCCGATGATATTGCCGAGCACGCCGCCGATCAGACATGCCCACAGCGCATAGTCCACGTATTTGGACAGGATGCGCCCGCGTGAATAGCCGAGCGCCTTGTACAGGCCAATGAGCGTGCGCTCCTCCTCGACCATGCGCGTGGCGGTGGTAAGGCTGATGAGCACGGCGACGACAAAGAAGATAAATGGGAAAACCGTGGCGATGGCCTCAATTGACGAGCTATCGCTCTCGACGCTCGAGTAGCTTGCGATGTTACCGCGGTCCTGGATGTACCAGGTGCATTCGCCCAGATCGGAAAGCTCGGCGCGGGCATCGGCAAAATGCTGGTTGGCGGCGGCGCGCCGCTGGTCCAACTCTGCCTGAGCCTGGACGCGCTCCTCGCTGCCCTCGGTCATGCGATTGATGTTGTCCTGTTCAATCCCAAAGAGCATATTCGCCTGGCGCTCGGCCGCATCCAAGCTTGCCGGCGTGTCGACCGTCAGCTCCTGAACGCGCGCCTTCTCACGCCCCTCGCGGATCTTCTCGATGTTGCCTTTAACCTCGTTGATCTTTGTCGTGTAGGCATCCGAATAGGAGTTAAGACTCTTGGCTCCCTCGACAATCACATGGACCGCAGAGTAGGAAGAAGATGTCGCGGCATCCTCGCTCACATAGAACTTATAGTCCGCCGCCGAAGCGGCGCGAAAGGCGTTGACTGTCGAGTCGGAGCTCACGTCGGTAGGATCGAGGACCTCGGCCGTAATGGTGTACTCGCCCGCGGCAAACTGATCCTTGGCGCTTTGGTTCGACGAGCTCGCGTCATTGGCGGCAAAACTCACGGTATCGCCGAGCTTTTTGCCCGAAGCCTTCAGGAACTTCGAAGTCACCGCGACCTCATCGGCGCTCTCGGGCAAATCGCCGTTCACGAGCACTGGCTGATCGATGTTCTCCTTGGAGAGACTTTGCACGACCACGCGTTCGCGCGTTGTGCCCACGGCGGTGTAGGCGGTCTCGGCGTAGATGCCCTCGGCCGTCTCGACGCCGTCAACCTCTTGGATAGCCGCAAGATCGTCGCGCGTAAGGCCATAGGTCGACTGCACGTTAATGTCATAGACATTCTGCTGGTCAAAGTAGGCATCGACCGAATCGCACAAATCCTCGCAGCCCGCCTTAAGACCGCACATCACGCTCACGCCGAGCGCGGTGATGACCACGATGGACAAAAAGCGCTTAAGACTGCCGCGGATTGTGCGGTAGATGCCACGGCGAAAAACCGTCGGCACCATATCGTTTGAGCTTTGAGCGGTACGGTAGGTCGCGAACTCCCGGTCGCGACCCGCGTGCTCCGTATCGTGGTTTTGGCTGTTTTGGCGATCTTGGTCCATGGGCACTACCACTCGATTGTCTCGATCGGCACGGGATTTTGCTGGACCGTCTCGCTCTCCACGCGACCACTCTTAAAGCGGATCAGGCGATCGGCCATGGGCGCGAGCGCGGAGTTGTGCGTGATGATGATGACCGTAATGCCCTGCTTGCGGCAGGTATCCTGCAGCAGCTGCAAGATCTGCTTGCCGGTTTTATAGTCGAGCGCGCCCGTGGGCTCGTCGCATAAAAGCAGCTTGGGGTTCTTGGCCAGTGCGCGGGCAATGGACACGCGCTGCTGCTCGCCGCCCGAAAGCTGTGCCGGAAAGTTGCCCAGGCGCTCGCCCAGGCCAACCTGGCGAAGCGTCTGTTCGGCATCGAGCGAATCGGGGCAGATTTGCGCCGCGAGCTCGACGTTTTCGAGCGCCGTCAAGTTGGGGACCAAATTGTAGAACTGGAAGACAAAACCGACGTCGGCGCGGCGGTATTCCACGAGCTGCGCCTCGTTGGCGGAGCTCACGTCGCGCCCGTCCACCGTCACGGTGCCGGAGGTCGCCGTATCCATGCCGCCCAGAATGTTGAGCGCCGTGGTCTTGCCGGCACCCGAAGCACCCAGAATGATGGCGAGCTCGCCGCGCTCGACCGTAAAGCTCGCGCCGTCGAGCGCATGAATGCGGGCGTCGCCCTCGCCGTATGCTTTGATGACGTCTTTGAATTCGATATAGGCCATCGATTAATTCCCATCTGGTCGGATAACTCTTTAGTATTACCCATTTCCCACCGACCAAAAAGGGACAGGTTTATTTTGGCAGGTTTTATATGGGGAAACGGCAGCTATAGATGAGGCTACGAGGAGACAGGGAAATCATCGACGGGGTCAGGCCGACCGCCAAACACAACGCACGCATCTCAATCTGTCAGCCAAATCATTCGAACAGCTGTTCGTTTCTATGATATGATTCCGCTATCTAAGCAGGCCAATACGCAGAAAGGCGGCCAACATGGCGTTCGACTTTAAGAAGGAATGCAAGGAGCTCTACAAACCTGCAAGCAAGCCGAGTATCGTAACTGTCCCGCCCATGAGCTACGTTGCCGTTCGCGGCAAGGGCGACCCAAATACCGAAGGTGGCGAGTATCAAAACGCCCTGCCGCTGCTTTACGGAATCGCCTATACCGTCAAGATGTCGAAGAAAGGCTCAAGGAGTATCGAGGGCTATTTCGACTTTGTGGTACCGCCGCTCGAGGGTTTCTGGTGGCAAGACTCCCCGAGTGGCGACATCGATTATGTACGCAAGGACGATTTCAACTTTATCTCGTGCATCCGCCTGCCCGATTTCGTCAGCCGAGATGATTTTGACTGGGCAGTCGCGGAAGCCACGACCAAAAAGAAACTGGACTTTTCCGCCGTAGAGCTGCTTAAAGTTGACGAGGGTCTCTGCGTTCAATGTATGCATACCGGACCTTATGACAGCGAGCCGGCAACCGTAGACGCCATGCATGAATACACGACCGAGCAGGGCTATGTCCCCGACTTCTCAGACACCCGTTTCCATCACGAAATCTATCTCTCCGATCCACGCAAATGTGCACCGGAGAAACTTAAGACTGTGGTTCGTCATCCCATCAAGCGCGCTGAATAGCGTGGAGCGTCATTTCACGCGCTAGGTTTTAAGCCAGCCAACCAGCCGCCTCCTAGGCTGTCAAGCAATTATCTTGACGCGGCCCGCCGCATCTTATAAGTTTGTTTTGCTAAAGCTGGAAAGCCTCTCAACGATGCGCAACTCCAGCTCTTTTTCTATCAAGAGGCTTAAATGAAATACCAGAAGTCGCGGATATCCATCAACGAACAAATAGCACTATTGACAGAAAACAAGGGTCTTTAGTGCTCCGATCAAAGCGAACTCGAGCGAGCTTTGGTCGAAGTCGGCTACTACAGGCAAAGTGCTCGAGCGTTACTCCTCGTACGCGCCCTCAAGCCGCAGCAGCCACTCCTTGCGGTCAAGCCCGC
>CABUTL010000120.1 GCA_902494375.1 uncultured Collinsella sp. | reverse complement strand
GTAATCTCGGTATGCTTGGACGATTCCACGATCGCCCCGCCCTCGACCTGCGCCAGCACCAGTCGCGACGACACCGTTCCCAGGTCGATCGCGGCCACCTTATATCGTTTGCAATCTGCCATTGCGGGCTCCCCTCCGGGCGCTACTCGCCTACTCGCCGCTGGACGCGACCGTCTGGCCCTCGACGCCGTTAAATCCAAACAGCATATCGAGCGTCTTGATGTACCACGGTGCGTCCTTGCCGACCTCTTCGATCTCTTTGGCCACTTCGCTGGCATTCTTGGCGTTTGAGGACTTTTTGCTCGACGACGAATCCGAATCATCGTCCAGGCCCAGCACTTCAATCCTCTTCTCGCCGGGCATCGCCATGCCCAGGCCCCGTGCCGAATCCTTAATGCCCTCTTCCGAGAACCACTTATCAGTGTCTTTTTTCATCTCATCATTGTATTGCTGACGAATCTCGACCTGCTTGGCCAAGATGTCGCTCGAGCGCTTAGCCACGTACAGGTCGCGTACGGGAAAATACAGGCTCACGAGCGCCAGCGCCACGACAATGCCGATAAACAGCGGGCGCAGAGAGCCATGCGTAAAGTCATAGATCGCCTTGACCACCGCATTGTCATTGGCGTAGCGCATAAAGTCCGAGCCCGAAAGACGGCTCGAGGGCCTGCTCGACCTGTCGTGCATCTGGGCCGAGGGACGCGACGCATGCGACGAACGTGCCGGGCGCACCGGTCCATCTGCCGAAGTATTCACTTGAGCATTGGGGCGCGAGGTACTTGTCGGGCGCTGCGTGGAGCGGTCGGCACCGGCGCAGGCGGACCCACCGAGCTGCACCGTGCGCGCACGGCGAGGCGACGGCTCACGCGAACCGGCGGAATAGTACCTGTTGTCGTAAATCTGATCCATGTGCGCCTTGTGCGGTTGAGGTTTGTTTGCGCTAAGTATTCTAGTTATAGCACGAGCGCGCGCACCGCCTTCGCCAGCCTTTGCTCGACATAAAAAAGGCGCTGAGCCATATGGCCCAGCGCCCACAGCGCTTTGCGGCGTCCAGCCAAGGCGGGGGCGGAACCGAGTCAGCCTCCCCCTCGCCAAATTCGCCCGTTTAGCGAATGTTGTAGAACGCGGTCTTGCCGGCGTAACGCGCGCTGCCCTCGAGCTCGTCCTCGATGCGGATGAGCTGGTTGTACTTGGCAATACGGTCGCTGCGGCACGGGGCGCCCGACTTGATCTGGCCGGCGTTGACGCCCACGACCAGGTCGGCGATCGTGGAGTCCTCGGTCTCGCCGGAGCGGTGGCTCACGATGCAGGCGTAACCGGCCTCCTTGGCGGTCTCGATGGCCTCGAGCGACTCGGTGAGCGTGCCGATCTGGTTGACCTTGACCAGGATCGCGTTGGCGGCACCCAGCTCGATGCCCTTCTTGAGGCGCTCGGTGTTAGTGACGAACAGGTCGTCGCCCACCAGCTGCACCTTGTTGCCAATGCGGCGGGTGAGCTCAACCCAGCCGTCCCAGTCCTCCTCGGCCATGCCGTCCTCGATGGAGATGATGGGATAGGTGTCGACGAGCTTCTCCCAGTAATCAACCATCTGAGCGCTCGTATACTTAACGCCCTCGCCCTTGAGCTCGTACATGCCGGTCTCGGCGTTGTAGAACTCGGTCGAGGCCGGGTCCATGGCGTACATGAAGTCGACGCCGGGCTTAAAGCCAGCCTTCTCGACGGCCTTGGTGATGTACTCGAACGGCTCGGCATTGGTCTTAAGGTTGGGGGCAAAGCCACCCTC
This sequence comes from uncultured Collinsella sp., assembly GCA_902494375.1. Taxonomy (GTDB): domain Bacteria; phylum Actinomycetota; class Coriobacteriia; order Coriobacteriales; family Coriobacteriaceae; genus Collinsella. The sequence goes on along the minus strand of CABUTL010000120.1, from coordinate 3,462 downwards.
GTCGCCCACGCCGCCGCCCAGGCCGGCCTCGTGCAGTACGCCCTTGAGGGTGTGGTAGACCTCGGCGCACCAGCGCAGGCCCTCGGCAAAGCTCGGGGCACCCACCGGCATGATCATGAACTCCTGGAAGTCGACGTTGTTGTCGGCATGCACGCCGCCGTTGAGGATGTTCATCATGGGCGTGGGCAGCAGATGAGCGTTGACGCCGCCCAGGTACTGGTACAGTGACAGGCCCGCCGACTCGGCAGCGGCGCGGGCGACGGCCAGCGACACGCCCAGGATGGCGTTGGCACCGAGCTTGGTCTTGTTGGGGGTACCGTCCGCGGCAATCAGCGCGGCATCGACGGCGCGCTGGTCGAAGGCGTCGAGGCCCACGACGGCGTTAGCGCACTCGTTGTTGACGTGCTCGACGGCCTGCGAAACGCCCTTGCCCAGGTAGCGGCCCTTGTCGCCATCGCGCAGCTCGCAGGCCTCAAAGGCGCCGGTCGAAGCACCCGAAGGCACCATTGCGCGGCCAAAGCTGCCGTCCTCGAGCACGACCTCGACCTCGACGGTGGGATTGCCGCGGCTGTCGAGCACCTCGCGACCGTAGACGTCCAAAATATCGCTCATGTTGTCTCCCTCTCACTTGGAAACGGGTTGAATGCAAGCGACCGGCTGACCGTGTACCGTCGGTGCGTCTCCGTAAGTTAGCCATGTCGCACTTTTTGCATTATGCCCTAAGTTAGCCGAGGGATACAATCTTTTTAAAAAAATAATGGGGGCGATGGAACAAGTCCGTCCCGTCGCTCCCGCGGTATTACTCCCCTGCCTTTGCTGCGTCCCACAGGTCGTTGAGGCCATGGGTCGAAAGCTCGGCAAGATCTACGTGGGCATCGGCCGCCATCTGCTCCATCGCGGCCCAGCGGCGGCGGAACTTTGCCGTGCTGGCACGCAGGGCGCTCTCGGCGTCGATGCCCTCCTTGCGCGCAACGTTGACCAGGGCAAAGAGCAGATCGCCAAACTCCATTTCGCGCTCGGGCGTTCCGGGAGCCTCGGCCTCAAACTCGGCACGCTCCTCAGCTACCTCGTTCCACACGTCCTGGACCGTCTCCCACTCAAAGCCTACGGCAGCCGCCTTGCGCGACACCTTCTGCGCCTGCATCAGCGCCGGCAGGTGCGTGGGCACGCCGTCGAGCAGGCCCTCGGGCGCGGCCTCGCCTGCCGCCACGGCCTTGTCCTTGGCGGCCTTCTCGGCAAGCTTGACCTCGTCCCAAATCTTGAGCACCTCGTCAGAGTTATCGGCATCCACATCGCCAAACACGTGCGGGTGACGACGGATGAGCTTGGCGTCGATATCGCGCGCCACATCGGCCAGCGTAAACTCACCGGCGTCCGCCGCGATCTGCGCATGCAACACTACCTGCATGAGCACGTCGCCGAGCTCCTCGCGCAGATGCGCCGCGTCGTCGGTCTCGATGCAATCGAGCGCCTCGTAGGCTTCCTCGATCATGTTCTTGCCAATGCTCTGATGCGTCTGTTCGCGGTCCCACGGGCAGCCATCGGGCTGACGCAGGCGCCAGATGGTCTGCACCAGATGCTGCAGCTCAGCCGACGCGTCGACTAGCGTGGACAGATCGCGCGAGCCCTCGGCATTTTGCTGAGCCATATGCTCGGCCATGGTTAGTCCTCCTCCATGACCACGTGGCGGAACGCGCCGTTCTCGTAGACGCCGTAGCTGTGCGTGCCGTCCTTGGGAATGCTCACGCTGCCGGGGTTGAAGAGCCACAGGCCCGGGTGCGCGACGCTTTCCTCGTTAACCTTGACGTGCGTGTGGCCGTAGACGAGCGCGGAACCCTCGGGCAGCGAGGGCGCGTGGTCGACGCTGTTGTGCATACCGGCGCCAAAAACGTGGCCGTGCGTCAGGAACAGTTCACGGCCGGTCTCGTCAAACAACGTGGCGTAGTCGGCCATGACGGGGAAGTCGAGGACCATCTGGTCGACCTCGGCGTCGCAGTTGCCGCGGACGGCGATGATGCGGTCAGCCAGGGCGTTGAGCAGCGGAATCACGCGCTTGGGGGCGTAGTCGCGCGGCAGGTCGTTACGCGGGCCGTGGTAGAGCAGGTCGCCCAGCAGCACAATGCGGTCGGGCTGCTCGGATTCGATGGCAGTGCACAGGCGCTCGGCCCAGTATGCCGAGCCGTGGATGTCGGAAGCGATGAGGTATTTCATGGGGAGTCCTTTCGGAGTGGGGTTGATGGGAGCTGAATACGGGGTCCGGCGGATGTGGAGCCCATCTACCGTGTTACTCGAATCGCAGCGCCGCGCTCTGAGCCGCCTTCATCACGCGTTGGAGCGGCACGTCATGTTCGCGGGCAAGACGGGCGCAATCCTCGTACTCGGGAGCCGCGCGCTCGCTGCCGTCGGGCAGGGTCGCCACCTTAACGGACACCTCGCCCCATGGCGTCGTTACGCGCTCAAAGCGGCGTGGTAGGCAAACGCGCTCCATAACCTGGCGACGAATGCCGTTGGTCGTGGTTTCCGAGAAGATGATCGTCTGCAGGCGCTCGATATCCTCGTAGGTGCAGATTACCTGCAGCTGCCAGCCGGGGCGGCCTTTCTTACAATAGAGGGGCAGCCAGTGCACCTCGCGCGCACCCGCCTCGCGCAGGCGGTCGGCGGCATAGGCGAGCACCTCGGGCGACGCGTCGTCGATGTCGCACTCCAGCTTGACGATGGTTTCGGGCGCATCGATTTCGCGTGACAGCGGGGATGTGCTATCGCATGGCATACGGTCCGGATCCTTTCCGCGCGGGCTCGTTTTGTTCATCCAAACGCTAGCACATCGGACGTGGCACAAGCGTGACTTTCGTCCGTCGCCGCCCTCGCCCCCATCCAAACGTGTACGTCAGCCTCCAAACATGTCATTATTTGTCGGTTTTGGAGGCTGACGTACACGTTTTGAGAGCAAGCGAGGCCGCACCACGCGCCGCGCAACCTTTCCAATCGATTTCGATCCCCGGCGTGCCCGGCGTGTTGAGAGCTGCGCCATTACAATGGAGCAGATTCGCTTGACGCAAAGGAGCCGCCATGTCTGCTTGCCCGCTGATCGATTGCCATACCCACACCTCGTTCTCGGACGGTCATGCCTCGTTTGAGGACAACGTTCGCGCCGCTGCTGCGGCCGGGTGCCGCGTCATGGTCTCAACCGACCATCTCACCCTGCCCGCCAGCATGGATGCCAACTGCGAAGTGCAGGTTACTGAGGGCGACCTGCCGGCACATCGTCTGGCTTTTGAGGATGCTCGCAAGCTTGCCGCGCAGATTGCGCCGGAGCTCAGCTTTATCTATGGCTTTGAATGCGATTGGTACGAGGGCTGCGAGCCTTTGGTTGAGCGCTGGTCCCAGGGCGCCGTCGTACTCCTGGGCAGCGTGCATTGGATTGGCAACCCAGGCGATATTGCGGCAGGTGCTGCGGGCACG
>CABUTL010000119.1 GCA_902494375.1 uncultured Collinsella sp. | reverse complement strand
CGGCCTGTTCGTCGTCCACTGCGTGCTCGGAGCGCTCGGCTGCATGGCTCAAAACCTCCTTGGCGTCGTGGGCATCTTCGACGGCGGCATCATCTCGATGCTCTCGTGGGACTGGCTGCCCCTTTGGGCCGCACACGGTCTGCAGTACGCCATCTCCATCCTTGTCGGTCTGTGCTTTACCGCCCTTTGGGTCGTGGTCTTCCGTTTCCTGATCGTCAAGTTCGACTTTAAGACCCCCGGTCGCGAGGATGACGATGTTGAGGTCGAGCTCAAGTCCAAGGCCGACTACAAGCAAAAGCAGGGCGGTGCTGCTGCTGGTAAATCGGTCGCCCAGAGTAAAGATGATGAGCGCTTGGTGCTTGCCGAGAACATCCTCGATCTGCTCGGTGGCACGGATAACATCATCGATGTAACTAACTGCGCTACCCGTCTGCGCGTTAACGTCAAGGACAAGGGCGTCGTTGCACCCGAGGCTTCCTTCAAGGCGATCGGTACGCATGGCTTGGTGGTCCAAGGTCAGTCAATCCAGGTCATCATCGGTCTTAGCGTCCCGCAGGTTCGCGAGAAGTTCGAGAGTCTTCTGAAGTTCGAGAGTCTTCTGTAAACCATCGTCCATCGAAACAATCGGCCTTGCAGAGCCGGTATGCACCGCAAGGCCGATTCTAGAGATAAAAAACTCCACTTCTAGGTAACAATTCCAAACCGCGCAAGGCCGCGTGCGGGGACGGATTGAGCAAGCGGCCAGAATGAGGAGGACATCATGTCCAAGAAGAACTATGCCGTGACCATTGCCGGCGGTGGCTCCACCTTTACCCCGGGCATTGCCCTGATGCTGCTCGAGGAGCGCGACCGCTTCCCGGTCAACAAGGTGACCTTCTACGACAACAACGCCGAGCGCCAGGAGACCGTGGCCAAGGCCTGCGAGATCTACTTCCACGAGAACGCCCCCGAGGTTGAGTTTAGCTACACCACCGACCCCGAGACCGCATTCACCGGGACCGACTTCGTCCTTGCTCACATCCGCGTCGGCCTGTACGCCATGCGCGAGCTCGACGAGAAGATTCCTCTCAAGTACGGCTGCGTTGGCCAAGAGACCTGCGGTGCCGGCGGTATCGCCTACGGCATGCGCTCCATCGGTGGTGTCATCGAGATCCTCGACTACATGGAGAAGTACAGCCCCAACGCCTGGATGCTCAACTACTCCAACCCCGCGGCCATCGTCGCCGAGGCCTGCCGCGTGCTGCGCCCCAACAGCCGCATCATCAACATCTGCGACATGCCGATCGACCTCATGGATAAGATGAGCCGTATGTGCGGCATCAAGGATCGTCGCGAGCTGCAGTATAGCTACTACGGCCTCAACCACTTTGGTTGGTGGAGCAAGATCTACGACAAGGACGGCAACGACCTCATGCCGCAGATTAAGGAGCACATGGCTAAGAACGGCTACCTGGACGGCATCGAGCACGAGGCCGGTAAGGAGCAGCATGTCGAGGAGAGCTGGATCCACACCTTCGGCAAGGCCAAGGATGTCTATGCTGTCGATCCCGAGACGATTCCCAATACCTACCTCAAGTATTACCTGTACCCGGACTATGTCGTCGAGACGTCTGACCCCAACTACACTCGCGCCAATGAGGTTATGGACGGCCGCGAGAAGAAGGTCTTTGGCGCTTGCCGCGACATCATCGCCAAGGGTACTGCCAAGGACGGCGGCTTTGAGCCCGACGTACACGCCAACTACATCGTCGACCTTGCCTGCGCACTGGCCGAGAATACGCTCGAGCGCTTCCTGCTGATCGTCCCCAACGATGGCGCTGTGCCCAACTTCGACCCGACGGCCATGGTCGAGGTGCCTTGCATCGTCGGTTCCAACGGCTTTGAGAAGATCTGCCAGGGCCCGATCCCGCAGTTCCAGAAGGGCCTGATGGAGCAGCAGGTTTCCGTCGAGAAGCTCGTTGTCCAGGCTTGGGTCGAGGGCAGCTATCAGAAGCTCTGGCAGGCACTCACGCTCTCCAAGACCATTCCTTCGGCGAGCGTTGCTAAGCAGATCCTGGACGAGCTCATCGAGGCCAACAAGGATTTCTGGCCCGAGCTTAAGTAAGGACTACTGTCTCGAACCCTCACGCATCTCTGCTTCATTTGCGCCGCCGCGGTGTCCGGATTCGCCCGGATGCTGCGGCGGCGCTATACTTATACGGTTTGAAGTACCTGTACCAAAAGGAGCTGTCGTGTCCCTTTCCATCGGTATCGTGGGCCTGCCCAACGTGGGCAAGTCGACGCTGTTCACCGCGCTTACCAAAAAGACCGGCCTTGCCGCCAACTACCCGTTCGCCACGATCGACCCCAACGTGGGTATCGTCGACGTGCCCGATAGCCGCCTGCAAAAGCTCGCCGACATCGTCAACCCGGGCCGCATTGTGCCGGCGACGGTCGAGTTCGTCGACATCGCGGGCCTGGTGAAGGGCGCCAACGAAGGCGAGGGCCTGGGCAACCAGTTCTTGGCAAACATCCGCGAGACCGATGCCATCTGCGAGGTCGTGCGCTACTTTAAGGATCCCAACGTCATGCGTGAGGTGGGCCGCACGGGCGAGTTCGTCGATCCCGCCGGCGATGCCGACACCATCATGACCGAGCTCATCCTGGCCGACATGGGCACGCTTGAGAAGCAGCTGCCCAAGCTCGAGAAGGAGGCCAAGCGCGACAAGGAGCTCATGCCCAAGTTCGAGGTCGCTAAGCGCCTGCTTGCCTGGCTCAACGAGGGCAAGCGCGCCGCATCCATGGAGATGACCGATGAGGAGCGTGCCGCCGCCAAGGGCCTGTTCCTGCTCACCATGAAGCCCATCCTGTATGTGGCCAACGTGGACGAGGATATGCTCAACGACGATCTGGCGCCCATCGATGGTGTTAAGCCGCTGCCCATCTGCGCCAAGATCGAGGCCGAGCTTTCCGAGCTCGATCCCGAGGACGCTGCCGACTACCTGGAGAGCCTGGGCCTGGAGCAGCCCGGTCTGGACGTGCTCGCGCAGGCCGCCTACAAGCTGCTTGGCCTGCAGTCGTTCTTTACGGCCGGCGAGATGGAGGTCAAGGCCTGGACGGTGCGTCAGGGCGCGACCGCCCCGCAGGCCGCCGGTGTCATCCACACCGACTTTGAGCGCGGCTTTATTAAGGCCGAGGTCATTGGCTACGACGACTACATCGAGCTCGGCGGCGAGCAGGGCGCAAAGGCCGCCGGCAAGCTGCGTATTGAGGGCAAGGACTATGTCATGGCCGATGGCGACGTCGTGCACTTCCGCTTTAACGTGTAAGGACGACGCGCATGTTTAAATATGGAAAAAAAGCCGGCTACATGGGCATCGCGCTGCTGGTGCTTGCAGTGCTTCCGCTGGTGGTAGCGGCGTTTGTGATCCCCAGCATTGGTCCCGAGGTGGCAACGAAGTTTAATGCCGCCGGCGAGGCGACGCGCTGGGGCAAGAGCTACGAGTTGCTGGCACTGCCGGTGCTCAACCTGCTGCTGAGCGTGGCGACGTACTTTACGGCGGGACGCCAGGCTAAAAACAATGATGACTCCGCCGCCATGGCTCGCATCGTGTGCGAGCGCTACCTGCGCAACGGTTGCATCACGGGTGTGTTCCTCAACGTGGTCAACGTTTACTTTATGTACTCGGCGATTACCGGAACGGGCTTTGGCCTTGGTTTCTAGCTTGTCCTTTTAGGCAACGAGCCTGCACATATATTCAATGGCTGCTGCGAGGCCGCCGCTCGATCGTGGTTTAAAGACCATGTCGGCGGCGGCCTCGTTCTCGTATCCGGCACCGCGAAGGGCGAGTGCGATGCCGGCTTCCAGGAGAAGGGGCAGACCGCGTTGGCTGGTTGCGATTACGGCAGCCTGATTGAGCGAGCAGCTGTGCGCTTGGCATTGGATGGCAAGTTCACCTTGCGCCGAGCAAGGGACCAGAACAGCGGCGACGCGACTTGATAGCAATGCAAATGCTGTGCGCTCATCGGGCGAAAGGCATTCTGCTTCAACGACGACGAGCTTGGGCGGTGCGCTGTTTGTGCGAAGCGTGGCTCGGTACATGCGGACCGAAGAACCCGACATAGAAAACTCCTGTGTATTCGGCAAAACGTAAACTATAGTTTACGTTTATGTTCGGCTCCATTTCAAACTCGGCTGCATGGACGAACGTGCGAAACAGATTCTTGGCAGGCGGGTCGAAGAGACACGCAGGGACCTTGGTATCTCCAAGGTTGATTTTTGTGTGGCGACAGGAATCAGCCGACCCTACCTCGACCGAATCGAAGATGGGACGGCAAATTTCACGCTCAAGGTTCTATTTAAGATCGCACCCGCACTCGGCATGACGGTGTCAGAACTTCTCGAGGGTATCGAATAGGGCGTTCCCCCGCTGTATTTGACGCTCTTTGGGCGGGTCCCCCTGGTTGCGATGTGCAAAATCGCGAGTATTCAGCACCAGTTCGGCCGTAGATGGTAGCTCGAGCGGCTGGCTTTGCCTTTTTGACAGTAGATAATCCACACGCTAAATAAAAATGAGGAATAAATATTTACTAAACGGACCCTTCGTCCTAAAAGTTCGTCTAATAATCGGCCGATTCTATGCGTCCGGAGGAGAAATTGCAGAATACTCCGATTTTTGCACGGCCCGAGGGGGACCACCTGTCGTTTAAGGCTGCGATAAGTGGAGCTGCCTTAGGGATTACGCCATCGGGATGCGGTCGTGGTTGACTTGGCTGTAGAACAGGCGCTGGATTTCGGTGGCATCACGTGACTGGCCGAGTGCCCACATGGTCTTGGCCACGAGCGTCTCGGTGGTCATGTCGTCGCCGCGCAGAATGCCCGGATGATCGGCGTAAGCACGGCCGACCTCATAAACGCCCAGATCTAGGCCCTCTTCGGGGACCTGCGTGGTCATAACGACGGTTCGACCCGAATCGACCCAGCGGAAAATTGCCTCTTGGAACGAATCGCCGGACTCGCCAAACTCGGGAATACCGCCAATGCCAAAGGTCTCAAGGATTACAGCATCGTAGCTATCGGCAAGGGCGTCGAGGATGCCCGGGTTTACGCCGGGCGTAAGCTTGAGTACAAATACGCGCGGGTCGATGCTGTCGTAGAAACGCACCGGGTTTTCGCCCTGATGAGTGCCGTGGAGCCCGTTGCGCACGATGCGGTCGTTGCGGATGTAGGCAATGGGCGGATAGTTGACGCTAATGAACGCGTTAAAGCTCATGGTGCGCTG
>CABUTL010000118.1 GCA_902494375.1 uncultured Collinsella sp. | reverse complement strand
GGCGACTCCGTCCCGGCCGACTGCCGTGTGCTCGAGAGCGCCACGATGAAGATCGAAGAGGCCGCACTCACCGGCGAGTCCGTGCCCGTAGAGAAGCATGCCAACGTGATCGAGCTTGCCGCGGGCACCGATGACGTGCCGCTCGGCGACCGCAAGAACATGTGCTACATGGGCTCCACCGTGGTGTACGGCCGCGGCCGCGCCGTCGTGGTCGGCACCGGCATGGACACCGAGATGGGCAAGATTGCCGGCGCCCTGGCTGAGGCCAAGGAAGAGCTTACGCCGCTGCAGGTGAAGCTTGCCGAGCTCAGCCGCATCCTCACCATTATGGTGATCGTCATCTGCGTCGTTATCTTTGGCGTTGATATCATCCGTCACGGCGTGGGCAACGTTCTTACCGACCCGACCGCCCTGCTCGACACCTTTATGGTCGCTGTCTCGCTTGCCGTCGCCGCCATCCCCGAGGGCCTGGTTGCCGTCGTGACCATCGTGCTGTCGCTTGGCGTGACCAAGATGGCCAAGCGTCAGGCAATCATCCGCAAGCTCTCTGCCGTCGAGACCCTTGGCTGCACGCAGACCATCTGCTCCGACAAGACCGGTACCCTCACCCAGAACAAGATGACCGTCGTCAAGCACGAACTCGCCGCGCCTAAGGAGAAGTTCCTGGCCGGTATGGCGCTGTGCTCCGATGCCCAGTGGGATGAGGACTTGGGCGAGGCCGTGGGCGAGCCGACTGAGTGCGCGCTCGTCAACGACGCCGGCAAGGCGGGCCTCACTGGCCTGACTGCCGAGCACCCGCGCGTGGGCGAGGCCCCGTTCGACTCGGGCCGCAAGATGATGTCCGTGGTCGTCGAGACCCTTGACGGCGAGTATGAGCAGTACACCAAGGGCGCGCCCGACGTGGTGATCGGCCTGTGCACCCATATCTACGACGGCGATAAGGTCGTCCCCCTGACCGAGGAGCGTCGTGCCGAGCTTGTGGCCGCCAACAAGGCCATGGCCGACGAGGCCCTGCGCGTGCTGGCGCTGGCAAGCCGCACCTACACCGAGGTCCCGAGCGACTGCAGCCCCGCTGCGCTCGAGCACGACCTGGTCTTCTGCGGCCTGTCCGGCATGATTGACCCGGTCCGCCCCGAGGTCGCCGACGCCATCCGCGAGGCCCACGACGCCGGTATCCGCACCGTCATGATCACGGGCGACCATATCGACACCGCCGTGGCCATTGCCAAGCAGCTGGGAATCGTCACCGATCGCAGCCATGCCATCACCGGTGCCGACCTCGATCGCATGAGCGACGAGGAGCTCGACGCGCACATCGAGGATTACGGCGTGTACGCCCGCGTCCAGCCCGAGCATAAGACCCGCATCGTCGAGGCTTGGAAGTCGCGCGACCAGATCGTGGCCATGACGGGCGACGGCGTCAACGACGCCCCGTCCATCAAGCGCGCCGACATCGGCGTTGGCATGGGCATCACCGGCACCGACGTCACCAAGAACGTCGCCGACATGGTGCTTGCCGATGACAACTTCGCCACCATCATCGGTGCCTGCGAAGAGGGCCGTCGCATCTACGACAACATCCGCAAGGTCATCCAGTTCCTGCTTTCGGCCAACCTTGCCGAGGTATTCTCGGTGTTTATCGCCACGCTCATCGGCTTTACCATCTTCCAGCCGGTGCAGCTGCTGTGGGTGAACCTGGTCACCGACTGCTTCCCCGCGCTCGCGCTGGGCATGGAGGATGCCGAGGGCGACATCATGAAGCGCAAGCCGCGCAACGCCAAGGACGGTGTCTTTGCCGGACATATGGGTCTGGACTGCGTGGTCCAGGGCCTAATCATCACCGTGCTGGTGCTGGCGAGCTTCTTTGTGGGCGTGTACTTTGACATGGGCTACATCCACATCGCCGATATGATCGCCGGCAATGCCGACGAGGAAGGCGTGATGATGGCGTTCATCACGCTCAACATGGTCGAGATTTTCCACTGCTTCAATATGCGCAGCCGTCGTGCGTCGCTGTTCACCATGAAGAAGCAGAACAAGTGGCTGTGGGCTTCCGCCGCGCTGGCACTGGTGCTGACGGTGATCGTGACCGTGCAGCCGACGCTTGCCGAGATGTTCTTTGGCCCCGTGACGCTTGAGCTCAAGGGCGTTCTTGCCGCGCTGGGTCTGGCCTTCCTGATCATCCCGCTTATGGAGATCTACAAGGCGATCATGCGCGCGGTCGAGAAGGAGTAAGTTAACCTGTCCGGGCCCGCCCCACGCCCTTTCTCCCTCACTGGTCCTCGCGCTTCGCGCTGCGGGATCGTTCGGGAGAAAGGGCTTCCGGGGCGGGCCCTGCGGTATCCTTGCTGGCTTTTCTCCCGCGCGGATGATAAAGGGCTGAGGGAAAGTTTGTGAGCCGATCGAGCGTTTGCTCGACCGGCTCTTTTTGATTTAGGGCTTTGCCCGGCCAGCTCTTTTTGATTTAAAATACCTGCTCAGTTGTGATTTATGGTGCTGGGAGGCGCTTGTGGGCAAGGCTAAGGCTAAGGCGAAGAAAAAGACGACGGGGGCGCGGGCTAAGCGTGATCGTCGTCGGAAGCTCGCGACCGAGGCTCCCGTATCTGCTGAGGAGCTGCTGGCAAGCGTGCCGGGGCTTGACGCGCTGCAGGACGTTCCGGCGTTTGATGGCCTGCCGGTCGATGCGGCTCAGCGGGCTGCATTTGACGACTTTTGCGCACAGGCCGAGGAGCCCGAGCAGATGCAGCTTGGTGCCGTGGTGCGCCTGGACCGCGGGTTTCCGCTGGTGGTAACTGCCGATGACGCGTTTCGTGCCGAGCATGCCGTAGGGTTTGCCAAGTCGCGTGGCGAGGACGAGGTCTTGCTGCCCGCCGTGGGCGACCGCGTGGCGGTTCGCCGTGCTCCCGGGCACGACATGGGCGTCATCGAGTGCGTACTGCCGCGCCGTACGAGCTTTGAGCGTTGGCGCGGCCGTGCCCGTGGAGAGCGCCAGGTGCTCTGCTCCAACGTGGATAGCGTGCTAATCGTGCAGGCGCTCGGTGCCGGTGAGGTGCTGCTCGACCGCGTGGCGCGCTCGCTGGTGTTGGCGCTCGACTGCGATGCCGAACCGGTGGTGGTGCTCACCAAAGCTGATCGCTGCGATGCCGAGGAGCTCGAGCGCGATCTGGACCGCATGCGCCGCCTGGTGGGTCCGGACGTGCGCGTGATCGTGACGTCCTCTGCCGAGGGGCGCGGCCTGGACGAGGTTCGTTCCTGCGTGCCTGCCGGGAGCTGCGCCATGATTCTGGGCGAGTCGGGTGCCGGCAAGTCGACGCTGCTCAATGCGCTGCTGGGCCACGATACGTTGGCGACTGGCGGTGTGCGCGAACGCGACGACCAGGGCCGTCACACTACCGTCGCGCGCGTGATGGTGGCACTGCCGGGCGACGCCGGCGTGATCGCCGATGCCCCGGGCCTGCGCAGCTTACCGCTCGTGGGTCACGAGCGGGGTCTGGCGCGCGCCTTCCCCGAGATTGTCGAGGCATCGCGCGCGTGCCGGTTTGGCGATTGCACGCATACCCATGAGCCGGGTTGTGCCGTTCGCGAGGCCGAGGACGCCGGGCAGATCGACAGCCTGCGTTTGGAAACGTTCCAAAACCTGGCGTCATCCATGCGCGTGAGTGCTCAAATGCTCGATCCCGATGTCCACCTGTAATTGATTTTTCCTATGACAGCCGTCTTCCAACTGTTCGGGAGACGGCTTTTTTGCTGCGAAAAAGCCTCGAAACATGCAGTTTGCTGACGTGCTGACCAAAACCTTGCCACGAGCTTGACGGGCTGGTTAGTTTTTGGTCAGCGATTGGTTTGACATCGAAAACCGAGATCGCGATTGCGCCGCTTTGCACTCTGACCACCCAGACAATGGTGGTACGGGCATTCGCCCGGCACTGCCATGAGAGGAGCGGCCGTGAACAAGAGCAAGCGCATCGCCATCAGTCTGGTCGCGGGCGTGCTCGCTGCGCTGCTCTGCATGGTTTACGGCTCGTCGATTCGCTCGCAAGCCGAACAGGTCCAGGCTGAGACCTTGGCCAAGTACGGTGGCGATCGCGCCGAGGTATGCGTCGCGGCGCGCGATATCGATGTGGGCGAGACCCTCGATGAGACCAATGTCATAACCCAGGAATGGCTGACGAGTCTGCTGCCGCGTGACGCGGCGACCGAGCTGCGCCAGGTGCGCGGCGACGTGACGACTTCGCGTATTCCCAAAAACGCCGTGATCTGCAATGTCTACACCAAGGCCGAGAGCCACAAGCTCGAGGTGCCTAAGGGCAAGGTCGCCGTTTCGGTGGCGGTCGATGCCGAGCACTCGGTCGGCGGTGCTACGGGCGTGGGCAGCTACGTGGATGTGTATGTGCAAAAAGACGGCGTAACCGATCGACTGTGCGGCGCGTACGTGATCGATACCAGTGAGGATTCCGGTGCCACGCGCGAGGGCAAGATCGAATGGGTGACGCTGGCGGCTGACCCCGAAGACGTCAAGGAACTGCTGGGAGCCTCGGGCAAGGGAACGGTCAGCTTGACGATTCCCGCCACGGCGCGCGGCAAAAAGAGCGGAGGCGACGAGTGATGAAGGCGATCTGGCTTGCGTGCTGCGCGTGCGGCGATTACGGGCTGTTGCAGCGGGAAGTCGAGGGCCGTGATACGGGTGCACAGGTGCTTCGCGTGGGTGACCTGGACGGGCTGGTTTCCATGGCGCGGGCGTTTCCGTCGCGCCGCGGAGCTGCCATCATCGCGGCGTCTCTGTTTGATACCGAAGATGTGCGCAAGACTGTTGCGCGCCTGACGGCCGAAGGCCGCGTGAGTCGCGTGGTCGTGTTGATAGAAGCACTCGATCCGTCGGATATCGAGGGGCTGTTTCGCGCAGGGGCGACCGAGGTCATCGCTGCGCACAGTATATGCGGCAACGGGCGAGCGGGCGAGGGAGCGGTTGATTCCGATCGGCGCATGACGATTGAGCCCGATGCTTTTGTTGATAGGGAACCCGGGGCGCCTCGCGCTACAAGAGGCCCGCGTGTTGATGATTATGGAAAAGCGGAAGCCGAGCATGGTCGGCGCCCCCGGAACCCCCTTGTATACGATGACGCTGGAGGACCGGCGCAGCATGCTGGCGACTCCCCGGCTGTAGATATGGGATACGTGCGCGGCGTGAATCTGGCGGATGAACTCGACGAAGTTGAGGGCTTTGCCGGGTGCGGCGAGTTGTCGCTGATGCAGCATGAGCAGATTGCGCAGAACGAGC
>CABUTL010000117.1 GCA_902494375.1 uncultured Collinsella sp. | reverse complement strand
GGCCGCCCGAGAGCTCGGATATGCGGTGGTCCCAGTGGTCGACCGGTAGTGTGACGGCCTGCAGCGCGTGCACGGCGCGCATCTCGCGCTGGCTACGGGGCACATTGGTGTAGGCCAGCGGCAGCATGACGTTTTCGATAACCGACAGGCGCGGCAGCAGGTTGAAGCTCTGAAAGACAAAGCCAATGCTCAGGGCGCGAACTTCGGTGAGCTCGTCATCGTCAAGCTCGGCCACGTTGAGCCCTTGCAGGTAGTAGTCGCCCGCCGTTGGCTTATCCAGGCAGCCTAGGATGTTCATGAGCGTTGATTTGCCCGAGCCCGAGGGGCCAGTGATAGCGACGAATTCGCCGGGATTTACCGCCAGGCTCACGTTGTGCAGGATGTGGGCGCACCCCGCCTCGCTCTCAAAAATGCGGTGCACGTTGCGGATGTCGATGACGGGACGCATTACATACCCTCGTCGGCAGACATGCTGCCCGTATTCGCGTTGTAGCCGCCGTCAGCCGTTGCGTCCGCTCCGGTGTCCATGACGAGGGTGTTGCCATCGCGCAGCTTGGTAACCGGCACGTTGGGGTTGATCTCGTTGCCCTGGTCGTCGCGCTTGACCTGTGTCTTGCCGACTACGGCTTCGTTGTCGTTTTGCGTCACGACAGTCACCTTCACGCGACGGGTTTGCTTGCCCTCGTCATCAGTCGCCACGTTGACGTAATAGTGTTCGCCGTCTTCGGTCATGAGCGCCATCGTCGGAACCATCACCACGTCGTCGAGCTGCTCGGTCACCACCGAGACCTCGGCCGTCATGCCCGGCTTCAGGCGCGCGTCGGGCGCCTCGATGAGAATGTCGACGTTAAAGGTCACGCTGCCGCCGCCACCGTTGGCGGCGTCGGAGTTTGCCACCGACGCGATAGCCGTGACGGTGCCCTGGCTCACGATATCGGGAAACGCGGGATACGTGACGTTGGCGCTCTGCCCAACGGCGATCTTGGCGATGTCCTTTTCGCCCACCTGCACGGTCACCTTCATCTTGGACAGGTCGGCGATCTGCATGCACTGCTTGCCGCCGCTCGTATCGCTTTCGCCCATGATCATGCCGCCTGTAACCGTGGCTCCCACTTTGGCATTGAGCTCCACGATGCTACCCGAGCTCGGGGCCGTGACCGTGCGACTGGCGGCCTTGGCGTTTGCCTGGTCGAGGTTTGCCTGAGCTGATGCGAGGCTGCGCTGCGCGGCCGATACGGCGTTCGTGTCCGCTGATGCGGCGGAGACGCCAGCCGCTGCGGAAGCTCCCTCGACGTCCGTCGTTGGGGTGGCCTGCGCGGCAGCTGCGGCTTTCTGCGCGTTGGCGAGGTCTTCCTGAGCGGCTGCAACTGCACGTTGCGCCTCGGCAACGTTGCGATCGAGCTCGTCGTTTTTAATGGTCATAAGCACGTCGCCCTCGTTGACGGATTGGCCTGCCTGCACGTTGATAGAATCGACCGTGCCGTCGACAGAAGGGGAGACCACTGAGGACGAAATGGGTTTGAGCTGGCCTTTCGCCTCGACCGTTGTGGTAAACGTGCCCTCGGTCACCATGTCGGTCACCGGCCCGTTGTTGCCTGCGGGCCGTGCGTTGATGGCTAAGGTCACGACAACGGCGATGAGCACAATGGCGGCCACGACGCCGGCCGCAATGCCGCGTCGGATGAGCTTTTTGCGTCGACGTTCGGCACGTTTTGCCTTGAGCTTGGCATATGCCTCTTCATCGGAAATCTCGGTCGCATCGTTCGCGCGTCCGCCCTGCTTATCGGCATGTACGTTTGTAATCAGAGGAATCGTTTCGGTGACATCTTCGGGCGCGTGCTCGGTATCATCCGGGCCCAGGGTGGTCGTGGGGACATTCGGCATAGCGTCTCCTTTATAGAAAGTACCTCGATAAGTATATGCGCCCACCGGTTGGGGCGGGCGCATGGGACGGTTTCTTTCGGAACTGTTAGATTGGTCGCAGCAGCTCCATGTTGTAGGAATGTGCGCGTTGCACTACGAGTGGACAACCACGCACAGGCCGACTTTGATGCAGTCGTGAAGTGCCTTGGCGTCTGCCAGGCGCAGGTTGATGCAACCGTGGCTGCCGCACCACTTGTACGACTCGGCATTATCGAAGCTCTTGTCGTTTTGCCAGGTGGCGTCGTGGAAGCCGATCATATTGCCCTCGAACGGCATCCAGTAGCTCACCGGGCTCTCGTATTTGGGCTTACCGGTCTCGGGGTCCTTGGCTCCGATCAGGGTGCTGCCGCCGTCGTTGCTGTTGATCTGCCACACGCCCTCGGGGGTGGCGTCTTCGCCCGGTTTGCCGGAAATAAAGTTGGCCTCCCAAACGATATTGCCGTTCTCGTCGTAGTAGCGCGCGTGCTGCTCGGACAGATCGACGTCGATATACGCCTTCCAGTCGGGCTCTCCCTTTGCGGTAAAGGTGTCGGCCTTCTGGGAGTACTTGATCTCGATCTCGCCGGTCTGCTTATTGTTAATGGCGTCCTCGACCTGCTTGGCGAGCGAGCTACTGTCGATGGACCAACCAAAGTCACCGCCTTCGACGGCGCACTGCTTGCCATCGGCGCGCGTCCACCAGCGAGTGGAGCCCACGGTATTAAAGCCGTTGGCGAGCTCGGCTGCCCAGCTGCTGATCTGCGACGTATCGAGCGTGGGGTTGGCCGGATCGGCAAAGCTGATCCACTGCAATACGGAGCTGCCGTCGACCTTTCCGGCATCCTCGCCGTTGAGCTTGAGGGTCACGTTGACGCCCAAGAAGTTATTGGCGGCATCGCATGCGGCCTGAATCTGATCATCTGTCAGCGTTCCATTGAGTGGCTCATAGGCATCGTTGCCGAGCTTGGAAAGATCTACGGACTCGGCCAGCGAGGCAAGCTCGAGCTCGGCATACTTGATGACATGCTCGCGGTTGAGTTTTTCGTTGGAGCGTGCCTTCTCGACGGTAAACTTGCCTGCCTGCTCGTCATAGGAGCTATTGGCCTCGAACGTGCCCGAACGGCCCTCGTTAAACTCGTCGATGGCGGCGCCCAGATCCTTCTCAAACTTCTTTTGGTCAAAGGTGTCGGAGAGCATGGACAGGTCGACGTCTTGATCAAGATCGACTTCGTTGGAGGTTGCGGTTGTTTTGGTCTTGCCACTTAAGGATTCCACAAGTCGGACCGGCCATATAAAGGCTTCGTTGTGGCTGAGAATCTCTTTTGCGGCAGCTTCGCCGTCGACAATGGGTTCATCGGACTCGGGCTGATAGGACCAGCTAAAGTCATCGCCTGTCACGGTGAGCTTATAGTGCTTCCATGCCGAGTTGACCTTGGTGGCGGCAGACGAAGCGTTGGAGAACGAGACGTCGACGCCGGCGATGGTGGTGTTGGGGTAGGCTACCTGCGAAAATGCTACAACGCCTACGATATATACAATGACGATAAGGCCCAGGACGACAAAGAGTGTCGTCTTTTTGCCCGACTTATTGTTGCCGGCGGACTTGCGCGCGGGGCCGCGATCGCCTCGAGCGTGCGTGGGGGGCTGCTTGAGCGCATTGCCGTTTGCCTGGCGCTGCTGACGTTGTTGACGCTGCTGTCGTTGTTGGTTCGGGCGTTGGGAAGCGTTTGCTGCACTACGCTGCTGACCGTGGCTCGGCGCGATAGGACGCGGCGACTGAACGCCGCCGGTGTGCCTGCTCGGCTGCTGCGGATCGGGAATCAGTTGAGTTCGATCGTTTTGCGACATCGTATGCATATCCTTCGATTTTCGCCTTGCGGTTCATCGTGTTTTTACTGGGCTTGCATTATAGCGATTGCCCTGCTGTTTGTGGTACGGAAACGGTGGCATTCAAAAGAGGTGGGACATTTGTCCCACCTTTGAGTCGTTCTTTGCCGCTATCCGCACACACCGCATTTTGCACAGGCCGAAAGTGCGGCTGGAGCCTGCGCGATGCCGCCCTTTGCCGTCTCGCGCAGCGTGGCCGGCAACGCGTGACCCACCGAGAGCATGACATGTGCCATCTGGTCAAACGGCACCAGGCTCTTAATGCCTGCGAGGGCGAGTTGTGCCGAGCTAAAGGCCGCTGCCACGCCGATGGCGTTGCGGTTTTGGCAGGGCACCTCCACGAGGCCACCGACGGGGTCACAAACGAGGCCCAGCAGGTTGCTAAGCGCGATGGAACTGGCGTCGAGTGCCTGCTCGGGCGTGCCGCCGAGCATCTGCACCAGTGCGGCGGCCGCCATGGCGGCGGCGCTTCCCACCTCGGCTTGGCAGCCGCCCTCGGCGCCGGCAACGCAGGCGCTTGTGGTGAGGTTGAGGCCGATGGCGGCTGCACAGTAGAGCGCGTCCATGACTTGCTCGTCGTCGAGCTGCAGGCGATCGGCGAGCGCCAACACGCAGCCGGGCACGACACCCGCGGAGCCTGCCGTCGGAGCTGCGACGATCACGCCCATGGTGGCGGAGCGCTCGAGCACGGCCATGGCGCGGGCCACGGCATCGGTCTGAACGGGGCCCATCAGGCTCGCACTCAAATCGTTGCGGCCGGTGGCTTCGACAAGCTTGGCCTCGCCGCCGATAAGCCCGCCGAGCGAACGCTGTGGATTTGCGAGAGGGGCTGTGGTCTCCTCGCGCATGACGTCGAGCACGCGGCGCATGGCGGCGACGGCGTGGGCCTCGCCGGTCAGACGCGCCTCGCGAACGGCCATGACGGCGCCGATGCTGAGCCCCAGTTCCTCGCACGCATCGAGCAGCTGCTCGCCGTCGTCGAAGATTTCCTTGGCCGAGACGCCGGGGGAGAGCGACGAGGCAGAACCGGGGAGCTCGATAAACGTTGCGTAATCGACATTGTCGAGCTTGCGGAGCATGGGGACGACGGTGTCGTCGGGCGCGCCGTCGGTCTCAAATACGGAGTAGGCCTGGCCGCCCACTTCGGTGCGGTAGGTGCGGCAGAAGGCGATGTTCACGTGGGCGTAGGCGAGCAGGTTGGTGAGCGCGGCGAGTACACCGGGGACATCCTTGTGCGCCACGAAGAGCGTGGAATACATGCCCGAGATGTCGACGCCGACGCCGTTAATGCGGCTGATGCGCATCTTGCCACCGCCCAGGCTCTCGCCGCGAACCTGTGCCGTAGCGCCCGTGTCGTCGACCATTTCGATGTCGACGGTGTTGGGATGGATGGAGGCGTCGTCGCCTTTGATGTCAAAGTGATATTCGAGGCCCTGCTCGCGCGCGAGGTCGAAGGCCTGCTTGATGTTCTCGTCATCGGTGTCGAGACCCAGGATGCCCGCGACGAGCGCACGATCGGTGCCGTGGC
>CABUTL010000116.1 GCA_902494375.1 uncultured Collinsella sp. | reverse complement strand
GCCCCGAGGCTGCATCCGACATGCCTGCTGCCGGCGACAGCTACTGCTACTGGAAGGCCGACAAGTGGGTTCTCTGCCACGCCGACAGCCCCAAGGCAGCCGAAGGCGGCTACGTAGGCCTCGTCGGCAAAAATCTCGACATCGCCTGCGATTAGAATCTTCCGTCTCAATCTGTTACATCTATCGGGCTAAATCGTCTCTACCTGTTACAGATCGAGACAAACTGCAGGGGAAAGACCGAACAATCTCAATCTGTAACACCAGTCCCGGTTTTGGCGGCCTACCTGTTACAGATCAAGACAAACCGCCCCCAACCACCACAAAGGTGCCTGTCCCCCTTTGTGGTGGTTGGGGGCGGAGGTATCAAAAAGTGTCAGACGGGGCGGCTGCCGGGCGCCTGCACGCGAAAAGAAGTATCGGCCTGTGCCGTTGCCGTTGAGTAGCGCGCTGCTTACGGGGATACTGAAGCCACGACAAACTTCGACTGCCCGATTTACCTCATCAAGGAGTACGGCGGCTGGCGCAACCGCAAGCTCATCGACTTCTACAAGAACCTCGCGACCACGATCTTTACCCGCTACAAGGGGCTGGTGAAGTACTGGCTCACCTTCAACGAGATCAATATGATCCTGCACCTGCCGTTTATGGGTGCCGGCTTGGTCTTTGAGGGGGGCGAGAACAAGGAGGCTGTCGAGTACCTGGCCGCCCACAACGAGCTCGTCGCCAGCGCTTGGGCAACCAAGATCGCTCACGAGATCGACCCCGAGATCAAGATCGGCTGCATGCTTGCCGCAGGTAGCTACTATCCCTACAGCTGCCGTCCGGGCGATGTGCGCCAGGCGCAGATTGACAACCAGAGCAACTATTTCTTCGTCGACGTCCAGAGCCGTGGCTACTACCCGGCCTATGCCGTCAAGAAGCTCGAGCGCCTGGGCATCGATGTGGGCATGACGGACGAGGACCGCGAGATCCTGGCCGCCAACACCGTCGACTTCATCAGCTTTAGCTATTACAGCACCCGTTGCTCTGCCGGTGCCGATAACCCCGATGTCGAGCGCACCCAGGGCAATGCCTTCGCCGGCGCCAAGAACCCCTACCTGCAGGAGAGCCAGTGGGGCTGGGCCATCGATCCGCTGGGCTTCCGCATCACCCTTAACGACCTGTACGACCGTTATCAGAAGCCGCTGTTTGTGGTCGAGAACGGTCTGGGCGCCAAGGATGTTGTCGAGGAGGATGGTTCCATCAACGACGACTACCGTATCGACTACCTGCGCCAGCACATCCAGACCATGCGCGACGCGGTGACCGAGGACGGCGTTGACCTGTTGGGCTACACCACCTGGGGCCCGATTGACCTGGTGTCTGCCGGCACGGGCGAGATGTCCAAGCGCTACGGCTTTATCTATGTGGACCGCGATGATGCGGGCAACGGCACCCTCAAACGCTCCAAGAAGAAGAGCTTCGACTGGTACAAGAAGGTTATTGCTTCTAATGGTGAGGACCTGTCCTAAGGAAGCTGAGACACTCGACTTCAGAGTCTCCTGACCAAGGCGCCCAGCGAGTATGTGCTCGCCGGGCGCCTTGCCGTCTGCGGATTTTGGGACATGCGGCCCGCTCTTTCGACCCATCTGTCGGTACACTAAAAGCACTATGGGTACCCGCGAGCGACATATCGGCCACGCGGCCGCCCGATCCGCTCCCGTGGCGGATCCCAGGGGCGGCAGGCTCTTCGCCATGCCGCGATTCCTTGTTGGCATAACACATCAGGTGTACCGCCACCGCGTCTTTGCTATCGCCGGTGTCATCACCGCGCTGTTCCTCATGCTTTTGGCAGTCTTGCCGGCGCTGTTCGCCTTCGACCCCAAACTTTCTAACGCCGTGCCCGCCTATAGCGAGGTGTCCGAAGAGGTCGTGGATGCGCTCGTCCATTCGAGCTCTCTCCCGCTGCTTGTCGCCGCAATTATATTTTCGATCTGGGGCGTATCGGTCTATCTGCGCTGTTTGGACTATGTGTTGCGCCGCCGCCTTGTTGCCATCGCCACCATCTGCGCCCTGTGGATGATCGAAGTCATTCTCAAGTACAAGTCGTTCACGCCGTTCTATGCCACCGTGCTGTGGTACCTGTACTACGTGCCCATGACGCTCATTCCGCTGCTCTACCAGTTGTGTGGTCTGCGCCTTGCGGGCCTGGAGCAACACCGCCTGGGTCGCCGCTACTGCGCTGCGCTGTGGATTATGGCTATCCTGCTTATCGGATTTGTGCTCACCAACGATTTTCACCAACAGGTCTTCCGCTTTGACCGTACAAGCGACACCTGGAGCAACGATTACACGTACGGCTGGGGTTATTTCGCCGTCTTAGTGTGGACGGCCTTTAACTTCGTGGCCTTTTTTATCCTGGTGGGCCGGTCCTCGTCCTTTCGCATCCAGCGTTTCTCGGGCACGGCGGCGCTCGTACTGCTGGGTGGCGCATTCTTTGCCATCTCGTATGCGTTGCGCGTGCCCTGGGCATGGAGGCTCAACTTCTCGCTCGTCTATTGCGTCCTGTGCGTGGTGGCGATGGAAATCTGTCTCGATTGTGGTGTCATTCCGTCGTATCACGACATCGCCGGCATTTTCGACACCTTGCCGCTCGACCTCAAAGTTCTAACGCGCGACCTGCAGGAGGTCTATGCCACGCCGGTGTCAAAGCCAATGCCGGTAGGCGTGCGCGAGGAGTTGCGGACCCAGGAGCACGGCCACGCCCATGCCTTTGCCGTGACGTCCGATCCCGATGTGATGTACCGTGCCTTTCCACTGCTGGGCGGATCGGCCCTGCTTGCCCAAGACGTGTCGGAGCTCAACGAGCTTAACCGTGAACTGGCACATCGTCGCATGGAGCTGCAGCGTCAAAATGAGCTGCTCGCCGCCGACTACGACCTTAAGACGCACCTGGCAGATCAAGAGGCCGAGACCTTGCTGGTCCAAGACGTGGACCAGGCGCTTGCCCGCGCGCTCGAAGGGATGTACGACCTGCTGAGCTCGCTGCCGCCGTTGACCGACGAAGCGTCTTCGCACGAGCGTTACCGCATGCTGCAGCGCGCCAAGATGCTCGTCGCCTATTGCAAGCGCAAGGGGTCGCTCACGTTGGCGCAGCACGGGGAGAGCGGTTTTGATCGCGACCGCATTCAGCTCATTGCCAACGAGCTCGCAAGCGACCTGCGCACCATCGATATCGATTGCGCCTCGATTATCGCCATACGGCGCCCGATGCACGCCAGTACGGTAAGCGCCCTGTACGACTGCGTGTATGACTTCGCGTTTTTTGCCTACACCACCGACCATCCGGCGCTTATGTATCACTTGGGCGACCATGATCGGTGCAGCGTCGAGTTGCGTGCCACGCTTTTCTCCAACGACGAGGAGGATCTTTCGCAGACACCCGCTGCGCAAGAGCTCGAAAGCGCTTTGCAAGGGCGCAACGTGGCATATCGCCTTGAGGGCGAGTCCGGCCAGCTGCGCATGATCGTCTTGATGCCGAGGGCGGGTGAGTGACGATGCAGATTTCGCTCATCCTTCCCCAAATCGTTGCGCTCGATGTTGTCTTTGCCCTGGCTGCGTGTCTGCAGACGATCCACGTCCCGCTCATCTCATCGCGCCGCTCGTCCTATAACCGTAAGGTGATTTGCGCCTACGAGGCGAGCCTTGTGCTTCACCTGATGATTTCGGCGCTCATCTTATTCGCGTCGTCTGGCTCGTATCTGGTGGCGCCGCTTAACGTTTGCGCCAGGGCAATGGGCGGAGTGCTGTGGCTCAATGCCGCGATCTTTGCCTATGGCGTGACGCTTATGGTGCACTATCGTCGCCTCGTCATGCTGCCCGAACTGTTGCTCGTTGCCGCCGTGACACCGCCGGTGGTTTTTGCCATGGGCTTGGCGTGGACCGTTGTCCTTATCGCAGAGGGAGCGTTCTTCCTGTTCCGCTCCATCGCGGCGCTCTTGATGGATATCCGCAACCGCCAGGAGGATATCACCGCGTTTTCGACGATCGAAACCATCAACGTGATTCCCGTGGGCATCCTGTATCTGGACTCGAGGGGCCGTCCACTGCTCATGAACCGCTGCATGCGCAAAAACCTGGTGGAGTTTCATATGCCCACCGACCTAGGCGATATGAGCGGTACATGGAACGACCTGCGCAAACTTAGCATGCAAATGCCCAAAAGCAGTAGGAACCGCGTGCGGATTAACTTGGACCGTTTTGGTGAGGCGCGGGCGGTGGTCGAGGTTTCTCCCGCCGAGATTCGCTTGTTTGTGCACGATGACGTTATGGTTTCGGGCCGCCTCTTTGAGCGCATTATCGGCCTGGATGTAACAGAGTATGCGTATGCTCATGATCGCCTGGCGCAAGCCAACCACCTGCTTGAGCTTGCGGGCCAAGAGCTCCAAGCCCAGATCGAAGAAGTCAAAAAAGTTGCTGACAATGCGGCCTATCTGCGTATGCGCGCTCGCGTGCACGACGTGATCGGGCAGCGTCTGTCCATCCTCCATCGTTATCTGGAGGAGGGGTGCCTGGATGACGAGTCACTCGAGCAGATCGACCCGCTGCTGCGCTCAATCGCTGCCGATCTGCGCAGCGGGGGCGACACCGAACCGGCAGAGCAACTGGGCGATATCGTCCATGCCTTTGGCCTGGTGAGCGTGCAGATCGATGTGGAGGGCGAGCTGCCAAGCGACGCACGTGTCGCCGCAGCCTTTCTGCAGATTATCCGCGAAGCCTCGACCAATGCTACCAAGCATGCGCAGGCCCATCAGGTCCATGTGCGCCTGCGGCAGGAGACGTCGGAAGACGGCACTGTTGCGCGGATGACCGTTTCTAACGACGGCGCGCCTGCACCCGTATCGTATCGCGAGGGAACGGGTATTCCAGGTATGAGGCATGTCGCACAGAATCTGGGCGGCAGCCTGGAAGTCCACGCCGCCCCGCCCTTTACGCTTGCGGTGTCCATCCCGCTCGCCTCCAACGCCACGGTCCAAAGGAGAAGCTCATGATTCGCGTCCTTATAGTCGAAGACCAGGCCATCCTGCGCGAGAGCCTGGCGCGCTCCGTTGGCGACCAGCCCGATATGACCGTTGTCTCCGCGATTGCCGATGCCTCCGAGGCCTTGGGTGTCGCGCTCAAGGAGCGCCCGGACATGATACTGATGGACGTGTGCACCGAACACGATTCAAACGGCATCGTGGCGGCGGCGCGCATCAAGGAGCGGCTGCCCGAGTGTCGCATCATTATCATGACCGGCATGCCCGAGATCACCTTTGTCGATCAGGCCCGCGAGGCGGG
>CABUTL010000115.1 GCA_902494375.1 uncultured Collinsella sp. | reverse complement strand
TGATGGGGAAGATTGACACGGCGTTCAAGTCGTGTCAGTCTGTAATGGTGCAGATGCCGACAGGTACGGGAAAAACTGTGCTACTGACCGAAGTAGTGAAAAACGAAAAGGGAAAAGTGAAAAATCCATGCGTGTGGATTGTAGTGCATCGGCGTGAACTGGTAGAACAGATAAGAGAAACGCTTGAAATCATGACGAGTAGCTTCTCTACTTCTGGCACTGCTCTTTCCCTTTTATCGGACAAATCCCGTATAAAAGTAATGTCGATACAATGGCTGTCGAGGCATTATCAAGAAATGGAGGAAATGCCATCATTGATAGTAATCGATGAGGCGCATCATGCCGGTCTTGCCAAGGGCGGCGACCGCAGCGCCTATCTCGACATGTCCGATATCCTCAAAGCCCTGGGCGACCCGGTCGTTATGGCTGCGACGGCCACCGCGACGGCTCCGGTTGTGGCTGAGCTTGCCCGCATGTTGCCGATCACTCGCACGGTGGTCGACGAGACGGTGCGCGAGAACCTGCGGCTCGAGGACGACCGCGACCTTGCGAGCCGCGAGAACCGTTTGGTGTCGATTGTGGCGACGGGGGAAAAGACCGTCATCTACGTCAATTCGCGCGACCAGTCCGTGGCGCTCGCCAAGACGTTGCGCAAGCGTGTGCCCGATTGCGCAACCCATATCGCGTTCTATAACGCGGGGCTTGCGCGTTCCGATCGCCGTCGCGTGGAGGAAGCATTCCGAGACGGCAGCCTCAGCTGCATCGTCTCGACATCTGCCTTTGGCGAGGGCGTCAACCTGCCCGATATCCGCCATGTTGTGCTCTACCACATGCCGTTTGGTGCCATCGAGTTCAACCAGATGAGCGGACGTGCCGGCCGCGATGGCCAGCCCGCCGTGATCCATCTGCTCTATTCGTCGCGCGATGCCCGCATTAACGAGCGCCTGCTCGACTGCTATGCGCCCGAGCGCGACGAGCTCGTCACGCTCTATCGCGCGCTGCAGACCATGTGGCGCTCCAACCGCGGCAAGACCGGGGACGATTCCTTTAGCGCGAGCGATATCGACATCGCGCAGATGTGCCTTGCCATCGATGCTCGCACGCCGGTCGACGAGCGTTCGGTGGAAAGCGGCCTGGGAATCTTCGAAGAGCTTGGTTTCTGTCGAGTTTCGGGGTTTGACGACACCCGTCGCATCGCGATGGCCGAAAACCCCGGCCGCGTGCAATTGAGCAGGTCAATTCGCTATTTGGAGGGCTTGCGCTCGCGCATGGAGTTCTCGGCTTTCCGGAGCTGGGCGCTCGATTCGTGCGCTTCTGATATGCTAGCCAAAGTTAACCGCCCGATCGTACCGCGGGCCTAGGGGAAGGGGACCTCGATGGATGCCGCAGCCCGTACCGCCCATGATTCCACCCTCCAGCCGTTTTCGGAGATGGAGCACTATAAGCATGCCGATGAGCTGCCGCCCGAGATTATGGCGGACAGCTACGACAAGCTGGAGCGTCTGTGCCTCAAATATATGAATGAGGATGACTTCTCCAAGGTGGAGCAGGCCTACTGCTTTGCTGCCGAGAAGCATTGCAACCAAAAGCGGCGCTCGGGTGAGATGTACATTAACCATCCTGTCGAGGTGGCTATCATTCTGGCAGACCTCAAGATGGACTGCGACGTGGTGTGTGCCGCGCTGCTGCACGATACCGTCGAGGACACCGAGACCTCGCTCGCCGATGTTTCCGGCCTGTTTGGCGAAACCGTTGCTGAGCTCGTCGATGGCGTGACCAAGCTCACCAACATCGAAGTCGACAGCATGGACGAGAAACAGGCCCTCACGCTGCGCAAGATGTTCCTCGCCATGTCCAAGGACATTCGTGTCATCATCGTTAAACTTGCCGACCGTCTGCACAACATGCGCACCCTTGCAGCCCTGCGTGAGGACCGTCGCCTGTTTAAGGCTCGCGAGACCATGGACGTGTATGCGCCTCTGGCCGACCGTCTGGGCATGAGCTCCATTAAATGGGAGCTCGAGGACCTGTCCTTCTTCTACCTTGAGCCCGACGCCTACCAGCGCATCGCGCGCATGGTGGCTGAGTCGCGCGAGGTTCGCGAGCGCTATCTGGCTGAGACCATCAAGACGCTCACCGACGAGCTCAACCGCATTGGCCTGGAGGGCTTCCAGATCAACGGCCGCTCCAAGCACTATTGGTCCATCTACCAAAAGATGAAGCGCAAGGGCAAGGAATTCTCCGAGATCTACGATTTGGTGGCGCTGCGCGTTATTACCCATTCGGTGCGCGATTGCTACTCCACGCTCGGCGCAGTGCATACGCTGTGGCACCCCATGCCCGGTCGCTTTAAAGACTATATCGCCATGCCCAAGGTCAATAACTACCAGTCGCTCCATACGACGGTTATCGGCCCCACGGCCCGCCCGCTCGAGATTCAGATTCGAACCTATGAGATGCATGAGCAGGCCGAGTACGGTATTGCCGCCCACTGGCTCTATAAGAAGTCGGGCGGATCGTCTGCGTCTAAGACCAATGATGCCCAGCGTCTGGACGACCAGATTAACTGGCTCAAACATTCGCTCGATTGGGCTGCGTCTGATGAGATCACCGACGCCAAGGAATACCTGCATTCGCTGAAGGTCGACCTCTTCGATCAGGAGATCTTTGTCTTCACGCCCAAAGGCGAGGTCATGGCGCTTCGTGCCGGCTCCACGCCGCTCGACTTTGCCTATGCCGTTCACACCGAGGTGGGAAACCATTGCGTCGGCGCCAAAATCAACGGTGCGGTGGCTCCGCTCACGCACGAGATTAAGACGGGTGACCGTGTCGAGATCCTGACTAATAAGAGTTCCAAGCCGTCGCGTGATTGGCTCAAGATCGTTAAGACACCTTCCGCCAAGTCAAAGATCCGCCGCTATTTTGCCGCTGCGACCAAGGACGACGACGCTGCCGCCGGCCGCGATATCCTGGCCAAGGACCTGCGTAAGCGTGGCTATGGCATTTCTACGCCGCGCTCCACGCGTGCGCTCAACGCCGTGGCGGAGCAGTTTAACTTCAAGCAGCTCGAGGACCTGTTTGCCGCCGTCGGCGCCGGCAAGGTTGCCCCGCGCGCTGTGGGTAATAAGGTCGAGCAAATCTTGGACCCCAAGCCCGAGGAACAGCTCACCAAGGCCGAGGCTATCGCCGAGGTCGTGAAACAGCCGGCCCGCGGCTCCAACCGCAAGCCGCAAAAGCGTGGCAAGAGCGCAAGTAACGGCATTATCGTTAAGGGCGAGAGCAACAGTGGCCTGCTGGTCCGTCTGGCTCATTGCTGCAACCCCGTGACGGGCGACGATATCGTCGGCTTCATCACGCGTGGCCGAGGTGTCTCAGTGCATCGCGCCAACTGCCCCAACGTCAAGGGCCTCATGGAGCACCCCGAGCGCATGATTGACGTAGAGTGGGATGGTGCTGCCGACACTCTCTTCCAGGTCGAGATCGTGGTCGAGTGCCTGGACCGCATGGGCCTGCTCAAGGACGTCACCATTGCCATTGGCGATGCAGGCGGCAATATCCTTTCCGCCGCCACGTCGACCAACCGCGAGGGTATTGCGACCCTGCGCTTTATGGTCGAGATTTCGGATGCGAGCGGCCTGGATCCGCTGCTGGCTTCCATCAGCAGTGTCGATTCGGTCTACGACGCTCGCCGTCTTATGCCCGGCGAGGGCGGAGCGCAACTCAAGCGCCGTGTGTAGGTGCGAGAGCCTCTCAGCATCATAGATATTGGTTACGTTCGAGGCATCGTTTGGTGCCTCGAACGTATTTTAGAAGGAGGGCATGCGCATGGACGATATGACTTTGGACCTGACACCCCGAGGTGCGGCTTCGATTGAGGCGCTCGTCAACGGCCCGATTCAGACCAACAGTTACGCCGTGATTTCGAATGACGAGTGCTTAATCGTCGATCCGGCGTGGGAGGGCGAGCGTCTTGTGGAGCATATCCGCACCGCGCATCCCGAGGTGCGCGTACTCGGCTCTGTCTGCACGCACGGTCATGCTGACCATGTTGGCGGGGTTGCCGGGGTTCGAGCTGTCGTTGGCGACAGTGCACTATATGAGTTGTGCGCTAAGGACGTGACGGTACCTCGCGCAAATATCGAGGAGCAGCGCGTCATGTGGGGTATCGAGACGCCCGATCCGGGTGAGCCGACGCGTTTGCTTGCCGAGGGCGATACAATCGAGGTGGGCGACGTCTGCCTGCAGGTGATCGAGACGCCGGGGCATACGCCGGGCGGCATCGTCCTGTTCGCCGCGACCGAGCAGGGGAACATCGCCTTTGTGGGCGACACGCTTTTCCCGGGCAGCCACGGTCGTACCGATCTTTCCGGCGGTGACGAGGCGGCGATTATGCGCTCGCTCTCCAAACTTGCCAAGACGCTTCCGCCCGATACCGTTTGCTTGACGGGCCATGGCGATTCGACCACGATGGCGCGCGAACTTATGCAGAACCCGTTTATGCAGATGTAGGCTCGAAGCCGTCTTTCGAACCACGAAGACCGCTCAATCGTCAAGCTATTTTCCCCAGTGGGTCGATTCTGTGGGGCAAACGGTCAAAATTTGTCCAATCGGATGGTATTCGTGAACAAACGAACGTTTATGCTCGGGTATGTCGTGGTAAAATCTCAGGCGTTATCGGAGCAACCTTACAGGAGGTTTCTTTTATGCTCGTCAACGCAGCAGACATGCTCAAGAAGGCCGAGGCCGGCAAGTACGGTCTCGGTGCCTTCAACACCAACAACCTCGAGTGGACCCTGGCTATTCTCCAGGCCGCCGAGGAGGCCAAGTCTCCGCTGATCCTTCAGTGCACCGCTGGTGCCGCTAAGTGGATGGGCGGTTTCAAGGTCTGCGCCGACATGGTCAAGGCTGCCGTCGAGGCCACGGGCGTTACCGTTCCCGTCGCCCTTCACCTCGATCATGGTTCTTACGAGGACTGCTTCAAGTGCATCGAGGCCGGCTTCACGTCCATCATGTATGACGGCTCTCACGAGGAGACCTTCCAGCTTAACCTCGACCGCACCAAGGAGCTCGTTGAGCTTGCCCACTCCAAGGGCATGTCCATCGAGGCCGAGGTCGGCGGCATCGGCGGCACCGAGGACGGCGTGACCTCCAGCGGCGAGCTCGCTGATCCTGCTGAGTGCAAGCAGATTGCTGACCTGGGCGTCGACTTCCTCGCCTGCGGTATCGGCAACATCCACGGCGTGTACCCTGCCGACTGGGCTGGCCTTTCCTTCGAGCGCCTGGGCGAGATCAAGGCTCAGACCGGCGACCTGCCCCTCGTCCTGCACGGTGGCACCGGCATCCCCGAGGATCAGATCAAGAAGGCCATC
>CABUTL010000114.1 GCA_902494375.1 uncultured Collinsella sp. | reverse complement strand
TGGCCAAACCGGCTGCTCCGACACCCGCGCCCAAGCCTGCCTCGCCCGCGCCCAAGTCGTCTGACCTGGGCAAAGCCCCCTGGCTGCGCTCCGACAACCCCGCCGGCGCTCCTGCCACGGGCAAGCTCCCGACCGAGCCCGCGCCCCGAGCGCCCGAGCGCGCGTCCGCTCCCAAGGCTCAGCCCGCCGCGCCGTCTGCGCCATGGGAATCCGAGCAGGTTCCCTACGACGATGCCATGGTTGGCGGTTTTGTTGCCGATGCTGGTGGGGACGATCTGCCTCCGTTCGACGTGCCGGGTGCGGCGTCCGCGCCCAAGTCCGCTGCAACTGCACCCAAAGAGGAGGACGCTCCTGCAGCTCCCTGGGAGTCCAACTCCGGTGCGGGCGGCCCCTTCGGCCATCAGGGTGCAGCCCCGAGCATCCCGCAGACCGAGGACGAGGCCAAAGCCCTCATCCGCAGCGTCTTCGGCCAGTCCACCATCTTCAAGCCGGTGGAGTAGCTGCGCAGGCGGGTATACTGCTCAAGAAGAGAGCCCCTTGCCCGGGCGCATCTGTATTTCGGACATGTGCAACGTGGTGCCGCGTATATCGCATTCGAGCAGACAGGCGCGTGACGGTCGGCCTAGGATGCTGAGGTCGATACGATACGTCGCATGGCTGTCCGTGTACTCGACTTGCTCGGCGTTGACGGTTGCTCCGATTGTAAATAAAGAGCCCAGTTCGGCATCGACAATCTTGGAGTCCTTTATCTTGACCTTGAACTCTTGGTAGAGGGACGGGCTGTTGTAGTAAATGGTTCGGGTTCCGTCGGTGCATTCATCGGTCGTCTCCCATTTGACGACGGGCTGGTCCGAGCTGGCTATCAGCAGTTCTGCTCCAAAAGCTATGGCATGGGTGATGATAACCAGTAATACCCAGACGACAAAGAGATAGAGAACCACATATGCAACGGGGTGTTTTGAGCGGATGTTTTGGAGTACGGCTGGGACATTCACGAGGGCACCTCCAAATCGTCATCTATGACAATCAAATTATACCCAGCCGCCATGCGTGCCGCCTCGAGCAGCGGCTCGGCATTTTGCCATGTAGCCTTGTAGCCCTACGCATAAACTGCCTGGTTCCAGCTCTGCTAGATGTAGCTTGAGATAATTATGCAACCTTGCATAATTCGACCTTGCATAATCTTGGGCGTGCGTCACGCTCAAGGACATGTATATCGACTGAGGTAGCGTGTCCGCCCCGCTTGCTTGCCCCGCGCCGTGGTACGATTTTTGAGTTTGAAAGTCCCGTCGCGCTCCGGCTGCCCTTGCAGCTTGTCGCGCGGCCGCACGTAAAGGAGCCATCATGGCCGGTATGAACATGCAGCAAATGATGAAGCAGGCTCGCAAGATGCAGGAGCAGCTTGCCGCCGCGCAGGAAAACCTTAAGTCCCAGACCGTCGACGCCTCTGCCGGCGGCGGCATGGTCAAGGTGACCGTTAACGGCGAGATGGAGCTCGTCAACCTCACCATCGACCCCGATGCCCTCGATCCCGAGGACGTCGATATGCTGCAGGACATGATCATGGCTGCCGTCAACGAGGCCGTCCGCGGTGTCAACGAGCTCGCCAACAAGCAGATGGGCGCCATCACCGGCGGCCTCAACATCCCGGGCATGCCGTTCTAAGACACGCATATATATGAGTGCCAACCATAGTCTGCAAAAATTGCTCGATGAGCTGGGCCGTCTGCCGGGCATTGGTCCCAAGTCGGCCCAGCGCATCGCCTATTACCTGCTCGAGGCCGATGCCGAGGAGGCGCGCCGCCTGGCCGAGGCTATCCTGGAGGTTAAGCAGGAGGTTCACTTTTGCAGCCGCTGCTTTAACTACGCCACGGCCGACGAGTGCTCCATCTGCCAGGATTCGATGCGCGATACCACTCGCATTTGCGTGGTGGGCGAGCCGCGCGATGTCCAGGCGATTGAGCGCACGGGCAGCTACCACGGTCTCTACCACGTATTGGGCGGCGTGATCAGTCCCATGGACAAGATTGGTCCCGAGCAGTTGCACATTCGTGAGCTGCTGGCACGCTTGGGCCACGAGGACATCCACGAGGTCATCATCGCCACCAACCCCAATATCGAGGGCGAGACCACGGCGAGCTACCTGGCCCGCACTATCAAGCCGCTGGGCGTTGAGGTATCGCGTCTGGCGAGCGGCCTTCCCGTGGGCGGCGACCTGGAGTATGCCGACGAGCTTACGCTTGGGCGCGCCATCGAGGCCCGTCGCACGATTTAGGTGGCGAGCCTGCTCCTGCCGTATGTCTTCATCGCGACGCACGGGGTAGCCATAATTTCCCCGTGCGACTGTAAGTTTGTTGTGCAACAAAGATGCTTTGTATCCGCTTATCGCATGGATGCTTCCACTCGCATCCTTAATTTGCCCATTCGTTGCGCAACCTTTTGGGTTCGCTGATACACTCAAATATGGATTCGAATGAATGCGCCGCTCCCGAGCGGCGTGTTTTTGTTGGAGGAGAACGCATGCGGCCCGGTGGCACTCAGACAAAGCGCGGCGCCGCGGTGCGCATGCGACGCCGACTGGGCTTGGCGCCGCGGGCGTACGCACTGCTGTCTTGCTCGCTGGTGCTGGTCATAGCTGGCGTTTCTGCCTATGGCATGACCGTGCCGTCCATGATGCAGGCACATGCCGCACGCGAACCGCGCGTGGGGCATGAGGTCAAAAGTGACCTGGGGACCACGACTGGATATGCTTGGGCAAGTGTGGTCGCGCATATTGTGTTTGGCACCGGCGACGCGGACGGCGCCGAGGCCCCGGACAACGAAGTCACGCTTGCCAATGGCAAAACCATCGTGCTCACCAACACCAAGATCATCGATCGGTTGTCCAACAATAGCGTGGCGGCAACGGTGAATAAGGTCGAGCAGCAGAAGGAGCAGGACGCCCAGCAGTCCGGAAAGCCCGGTAGCTCGGATACTTCTGGCTCCGGCTCGGATTCGTCGAGTTCGGGCGGTGGCTCTGGGTCGGGTTCCTCTGCCGGAGGGTCTGGAAACGGCGGCTCGACGGGCGGCAACACTGACAACGATGCAAACTCCGGTGGCCTTTCCGCTGCTGAGGAAGAGAGCATTCACAGCTGGCTTGTGACCAAGTACAACATGCTCGACGGCTATGTTTCTCGTGCCAATGACGTGGTCTCGACCTATAACTCTACGGGAGATCCCAGGCCGTGCGACAGCCTGGTCGGGGAGATGTTTGTCATTCGAGCCGAGTTCGGTCGTCAGACATTCTCGCCCCGGTCAAAGTGGTATCAGCAGTATGCCAATCTGTGGGGCTGTTACACCAACCTATGTCAATGGGTCGGCCATTACGGCGATGATGACGTCGCGCTCGGTAACTTCAACAATAACGTGGCGGCGCTTGCCCTATGATGACCGATCTTGCATCCACCACACCACAATCGCTCGGTCGCGATCCCATGGTCGGCCTGCGCCTGGCGCGTGTCGACGGGTTTGAGCCGGCCATTGCGCTCGGTCAGGGCGAACTGCCTGCCTATCTGCGTCGTTTTACGATGCTGTTTGCCGACGATGCCACCATGCGCCGTGGCGGTATCGGCCGCGTGACGCGTGCCGTCAACGCCCAAGGCGAGGCCGTGGCACTCAAACAGCTCATCTTGCCGACGCGCGATGAGTTTGACGACGATGCCGCTCACGAGGCGCTGGTCGCCAAGTTCAAGGCGGCGTTTCGCGAGGAATACGAATGCCATCGCGCCCTTTCGGGCCTTAAGGGCTTTCCCCGCCTCTATGGCTGGGGCGAGGTCGACGGTGTGCCTGCAATTGTCATGGAATGGGTCGAGGGCGAGACGCTTGCCCGCTTGCGTTCGCGACTTGCCGTGGACGATGCCGGCCGCCTGTCGCCGCTTGTGGCGGCGCGTCTGGGTCGCGACCTGTTCGATCTGCTCTGCCGTATGAGCCTGGTGGGCGAGGGCTTTGTCCATCGCGATATCTCGCCCGCTAATATTATGGTGCGTACGGCGCGTCTACCGCTTGACCGGCAGCTTGCCGAGGGCACCTTTGACCTGTGCCTGATCGACTTTGGCTCGTCGCTGGCGCTTGAGCCTGCGTCGGCCGTGGCCGGTACCGGCGGCAAGGCGTCGTTTACGGAGCGTTATGCCACGCTGCGTCGCGCGACGGTTGCCTATGCCCCGCCCGAGATGCTCACCGACGATATTCCCGACCTGCGCGCTTTGCGTATGTCGCCGGCGATTGACGTCTATGCCGCGGCAAGCACGGTTTACGAGCTCATTGCCGGCATCGCGCCATACGAAGCCGCGCCGAGCACTTCGGGCACCTCGGGTTCGCGCAAAAAGACGCGCGACATCGCGAGCCCCTACCGTCTCAAGATGGACACGCGGCCCGACTATCCCATTGGTGCCCATGCGCCCGGTTGCGATTTGACGCAGCTGCTTCATCGCGAGCCCGATGTGGCGCTCGCCGCGGCCGAGCAGGCCCAGCAGCTGGGGCTTGAGCCGGATTCCGAGGAGCTACGCGATGCGCTGGCGTTTGTCGATGCCCAGCTGTTCAACGTGGTGATGGCCTGTCTGTCCAGCCATCAAAAAGATCGTCCCGAGCCGGCGGCGGTCGAGGCGGCGCTCTCGGCGTTTTGTGACCACTATGCGCAAAATGTCGGTCGTTCGCTCCGCGGCGAGCCGCTCACGCCGTGCCCCATGGATGCGTCCGGCCGCGCGGTTCGTCGCGCGCTGATGGTCGGCGCGGCGGTCGTCTGTGGCGTGGTTTGGGCTGCGGTCGTGGTTTCGGCCGCGCTGCTGGCGTCGGGCGCTCGCGTGACGGCGACTTTGGGATCGCTCGTGTGGCCTGGGTCGCTACCGGGTGTTATTGCCGCACTGGCGCTGGCGCTGCCAGGCATGGCCGGCGTTGTCGCGGGGGCACTTGCGCGCGATCGACGCTCGGGGTTCCTGCAGGGTGTGCTTGCGCTTTCTGCCTGCGAGGTTCCGGTACTGGCTGTGGCTGCATGTAGCGTATTTTCCCAACGCGCCGTGATGGGCGGCCTTGTTGCCGCTTTGGTTGCAACCTATACGCTTACGTGGTTTTTGCTTGCGATGGGCTTTGCCTTTGAACTTCCCGTTTCGGCACCGCGACGCACAAAAGCCCAGATGGCGACTCCGCTTGCCGGTGGAGCCGCAGCTGCCCGTACTTTTGGCGGACCTGTCGAAGTATCGTCCGATTCTATTTCTACGACCAAGGAGGCCTAGGTCATGGCATCTCAAGTTGAGCTCACCCCATGCGGGGCCATGTTTGACATCTTTAAGCGCGCGGCGCATCTGAGCCATATCGAGCTGTGCGGCTTGGTGCTTTCG
>CABUTL010000113.1 GCA_902494375.1 uncultured Collinsella sp. | reverse complement strand
CTTCGATGCCGCCATCGCCGACGGCTACAAGCGCCTCATGGCCCCCTCGCTGGAGCGCGAGGCCCGCGCCAAACTCACCGTTCGCGCCCAGACCGAGGCCATCAACGTCTTTGCCAAGAATCTCGAGGGCCTGCTCTCGACACGCCCCGTGCGCGGCGCCCGCGTGCTCGCGCTCGATCCTGGCTATCGCACCGGCTGCAAGGTCGCCGTCATGGACGAGACCGGCAAGCTGCTCGACCACGGCGTGGTCTACCCCACCAAGCCGCGCCACGACGTCGCCGGCACCAAGCGCGAACTCGCCCGCCTCGTCAAGAAGGACGGCGTCAACACCATCGTCATCGGCAACGGCACCGCCAGCCGCGAGACCGAGGAAGTCGTCTCGGAGTTCATTGCCGAGCAGGCTCCTGGGCTGCGATACACCATCGTCAACGAGGCCGGCGCATCGGTGTACTCCGCCTCCGAGCTCGCAAGCCAGGAGTATCCCGACCTGGATGTCACCGTACGTGGCGCCATGAGCCTGGGTCGCCGCCTGCAAGACCCGCTGGCAGAGCTCGTCAAGATTCCGCCCCAGTCCATCGGCGTAGGCCAGTACCAGCACGACCTTGACCAGGCCGAGCTTTCGCGTACCCTGGGTCACGTGGTGGAAGACGTCGTCAACCGCGTGGGCGTCGACGTAAACACCGCGAGCGCAAGTCTGCTGGGATACGTATCGGGCATCACGCCGAGCGTTGCCAAAAACATCGTGGCCTACCGCGAGGAAAACGGCGCCTTCACCGATCGCCACCAGCTCAAGAAGGTCCCCAAGTTGGGACCCAAGGCATATCTCAACGCCGCGGGCTTTTTGCGCATCAGTGGCGGCAAGAACCCGCTCGACGCAACGAGCGTCCACCCCGAAAGCTACGAGGTAGCCACGTCCGTTCTGGAGCGCGCCGGCGTTAAAGCTAGCGAGCTCAGCCGTGGCGGCGTGCCCGACATCGAGCGCCGCCTGGGCAGCATCTCGGCGCTGGCAAGCGACCTGGACTGCGGCACCCTCACGCTCATCGACATTGTCAACGAGCTCAAGAAGCCTGGTCGCGACCCGCGCGACGACGCGCCCGAGGTGGTCTTTAGCCACTCAGCGCTTTCCATCGACGACCTGGAGCCGGGCATGGAGCTCAAGGGCACGGTGCGCAACGTTGTGGATTTTGGTGCCTTCGTCGACGTGGGCGTGCACCAGGACGGCCTCGTGCATATCTCCAAGCTTGCCAACCGCTTTGTCAAGCACCCCAGCGACGTAGTGCGCGTCGGCGACACGGTCAAGGTGTGGGTCGAGAAGGTCGATCGCGACCGCAAGAAAATCTCCCTCACCATGGTGCAGGGAAAGTAACGGCAAAGGACGAACCACCGCTGCCCATCGTCGAACTTGCAAGTTTTTCTCACCCAATGGGAAAACTTGCAGATACCGCAACAAAACTTTCGCTTGCATATGGGCGTTGCACTGCTAAACACTTTACCTACGTTTATCAAGGCGTGAGCTGCGGGTTTTCATCTTCTCGGCGAACGGTTTTGCAGTTTTACCATTTTTTATCGACACCCCAGCGGCAAAACGTTTTTGCTGATCATCGCGGTTGATTCCGTTCGCGGCGCAGAGACAGCGCTTCACCGGTACGTTTTAACAACCACTCCAAAACAAAAAGCGGTGACGCCTCATTCGAGGCGTCACCGCTTCCGTGTAGGAGCCGGTTATCGGAGCTCCGCCCGATTAGGGCTTAACGTATGCCTGGATTACTCTTCCTCAACGTGGTTGATCACAGCGCCCTTGGTGTGGATAAAGTTGGGGACGAAGGCGACGACCAGAAGGACTGCGAGAATCGCGTAGACACCGGTGGTACCGAAGGCCTCGGCAGCGCGGCCGAGCGTAATACCAATGACGGAGAAGTCGAAGTCGCCGAACGTAGTGTTCTTGAAGCCAAAGACGTCAAGAACAGGCAGGAGCAGGGCCGGGGCAAAGGTGATGAGCAGGCCGTTGACGAAAGCGCCAAGAGCTGCGCCCTTGCGACCGCCGGTAGCATTGCCGTAGATGCCTGCGGTAGCACCGCAGAAGAAGTGGGGAACCATGCCCGGGATGATGAAGATGCCCAGGGTAGCGCCCACGATGAACATACCGACCACGCCACCGATGAAGGAAGCGACAAAGCCGAGGATGACGGCGGTGGGAGCATAGGGGAAGAAGACGGCGCAGTCGACGGCGGGGATGGCGCCAGGGATCAGCTTGTTGGAGATGCCCTGGAAAGCCGGGACCAGGTCGGCGAGGATCATACGAACGCCGTTGTAGACGATAGTGACACCGACGGCGAAGGACAGGGCACAGGTCAGGGCATAGACGATTACATTGTCGCCGCCAGCGGTCTTGGTAACGACCGCAGGATCTGCGATGTAAGCGGCGAAAGCGGTAACCAGGTAGAAGAAGGCCATGGTAAGCGCAGTGGAGATGGTGGTGTCACGCAGGAAGGCGAACTTCTCGGGAACCTCGATCTTCTCGGTGCTGTTCTCCTCGGCGTCCTTGGCAAACAGCGTACCGACCGCAGCGGAGATGTAATAGGCGAGTGAACCGAAGTGGCCCATGGCGATTTCATCGCCATCGGTAACCTTCTCGGTGAAACGCTGACCAACGGCGGGAAGCATAGCGCTCACGAGGCCCAGGAACATACCGCCCACGATGACAAGCTGGACATCCTGGAAGCCAGATGCCTGCAGAACGGCAGACAGCAGGCAAGCCATGAACATGCTGTGATGGCCCGTCAGGAAGATGTACTTAAACTTGGTAAAGCGGGCAATGATAATGTTCACGACGTAGCCGAGAATCAGAATCATCATAGTCTGAACGCCAAGGACGCTCTGAGCCATCGAAACGACGACCTCGTTGTTGGGCACGACGCCGGTGATGTGGAAACCGGTCTCGATAAAGGTACCCAGCGGAGCAAGGTTGTCCTGGACAACAGCGGCGCCGGCAGACAGCATGATGTAACCAAGAATGGGCTTCAGGGTGCCCGTCATCACCTTGTGGGCAGGACGCTTAAGTGCGACAAGGCCCACAAAGGCAAATAGACCCATAATCCATGCTGGCTTGGTCAGAATCGATTGGATAAACTCAAGTATGGGGAGGATGGCTTGCATCTGCGCTTCCTTTCTCTCTAACGTGGGCGCGTTTCCCTCTTCCACAGGGAACCGCCCTTTTTTGTGCCGCTTTAGGCGTTAGCGGCGGCCGCCTTGATTGCCTCGAGGGCGTCTTCGCGGATCTTCTTCTTGTTCACATAGCTGCGAACGATCACAACGTTGCCGTGGAGCTCGGGGGCGAGCTCCTTAACGGTGATGAACAGATCCGGATTTGCGGAAGAAGCACCGTTCAGGTCCATGGACTCAACGTCGGCCTTGATGCCCTCCTCCTCGCAAAGCTCCTCGACTTTGCCAGCGAGCATCAGGCTAGACCCGATGCCGTTTCCGCATACGGTGATGATATGCATGGCAACCTTCCTCTCCTACACGTGACGGTTTTCCGTCTATCCAAAAGCGGCGACGCATCGCCGTGCCATTAAGGCCTAAAAGAATGAACGCATGGTCTCCAAAACCTGCTCGGGCGTATCGCATGCGCTGAGCTTGGCAACGCAGTCCTCGTCCTCGAACATCTGCGAAAGCTCCGCCAAGCAGCCAAGATGAGCCTTGGGGTCGGGTGCGCAAATACCCACGAGCACGTGAACCGGATCGAAATCCTCGTGTCCAAACGCAACGGCAGGGTCAAGCGTGACGATACAAATTCCCGCTTCACTCACATTGCCATCTGCCTGAGCGTGGGGCATGGCGATGCCCTCTTCCAAGACCATATAGGGGCCGAATTTGTGAACCGATGAAATCATGGCGTCAACATAGCTCTGGTCGCATTTGCCAGCGTCTACGAGCAACTTACCGCATGCCCTGATCGCTTCCTCCCAATCGGAGGCCTCGACGTGGCAGGCAACAAGCTCGGGCTTAAGAAGATCGGTCAGCATGCTCGTCCCCTACTCCTCGGGCAGAATATGGAAACCAAGCGCCTGAACGTCGCGGGCAAAGCCCTTGACCGTATCAAGCGAGTACTCAAGCAAATCTTTCCCGAAATTCTTGCGCTTGGCAAGAATGGCATTGGGGACCGTAATGATCTGGCATCCAACAGACTCCGCCTGGAAGATATTGAGGACCTCGCGCGTAGACGCCCAGAGAACCTCGGCAGCAGGCTTAACGGCAGCCTTCTTTACGGACTCCGCCATGAGGGGCAGCGGATCGACGCCGGTATCGGCAATGCGACCGGCAAAGATGGACAGAATAGAGGGGGTCTCGGCAGAGACGGCATCGACGAACTCGTCGACCTGCTCAGGCGTGAAGATAGTGGTGACGTTCACCTTGATGCCATCGGCAGAAAGGCGCTTGACCAGCGCGGCAGTGGACTCGCCCTTGGTGTTGAGCGCCGGGATCTTAACGTAGACGTTGTCTGCCCAGGTTGCGATCTCGCGAGCCTCGGCCTCCATACCAGCCTCGTCATCAGCGAAAACCTCAAAAGAGACCGACACATCGGTAATGTGCTCAAGAACCGTCTTGGCAAAAGCGCGGTAGTCGGTCACGCCACCGGCCTTCATAAGGGAAGGATTGGTCGTGAAGCCCTGAACGTTGCCATTGTCATGCATGTCAAGCATGCCCTCGAGGTTAGCGCCGTCGGCAAACACCTTAATCGCCATGTTCGGTCCTTTCTCATCTAACACTATTGCTATCGAAAGCCTTCTTCTTTGTTTCAAAAGCTTTTCGGTTTTCTTTTATAAACCATTTCAAAAGCTATCGAAAGCTCAATTGTCAACTTTCCGTGAACGGTCGAATATCGGGTGTGAACGTACTTCTTTTGGGCGGCGCCTTCAGAACAAGACCCTCTACACGCTATTTAAGTGCAAACTATCTGCTACGCATGCATTTGGGACATGCCATTCCGTTCATTTGATTCATTCGATTTTGCCTTGTTCTTTTCATATCGATACGTTATATTTCGATTACGAAAGGCGCATCTTTTGCCTTTCGTTCAAAAGGAGCGGCATATGGCATCTACTTCAGACCTTTCACCGGCCGAGCGTCAGCGATTTATTATGAACTGGCTGTCCGAAAAGCCAAATATCTCGGTATCCGACATCGTTCGCCGTTTTTCGGTTTCGGAAGTCACCGCACGACACGACCTCGTCTCGCTGGAATCCGAAGGCAAGCTGCGTCGCGTACGCGGCGGAGCGGTATCGCTTTCTCGCTCCAACGCAATCTCGTATCCCGAGGAGCGCATCAATGTCCAAGTCGAGGCCAAGGAGGCCATCGCCGCAACCGCAGCAACTCTTGTTGATGATGGCGATGTTCTGGTAATTGATATCGGCACCACAG